>NZBO01000001.1 GCA_002686315.1 archaeon
TATTGGCACAGCTATCTTCTTTATTTGCGAGAGTGTCAGTTTCGTTGCAGATGGCATATTTTATATATCCTTACAAGATATTTAAAGGTATCTACACTTATCTGTATTGTTCTCTATACTCCTTATACTAAAATCCCCCTATTTCTGAAAAATCTATTTTTAGGTACTACTAATCTAATAGAACAAGTCTGGTTTCTTGATAAATAACACGATGATAAGTAAAATTAACACGATTGCGAGTAACATAAGCGCAAATTTCCCACCGTTTGAATCGACTGCGAATGTGTTTCGTAAAAACAAATACAGGAATATCACGCCGAAGCCAAGCAAGATTGGTTTCATAAACGGAACAATGATCTGTAACGTGATACCTGCTTTCAACGTCCCAATGGTTGCGATAGAGGCAATTGCTAATGCTATTGCTGCGGAGGTGTTCCGTTCTTCTTTTGCAAACACTCTGGTTGCAGCAACCCACGTAACGGCAAAGAACAGTGTGAAGAAGATGAAAATGTCTGCCACTTCCTGATGTTCGTCATAGAGCGCAAAACTGCCAATACTGGTGTCAAATGAGTAAGAAGATGGTTCTAAGAAGTCTGCGCTCACTAGAGGGACTAAAAGTAGGAGGAATACAAACAACTCTTTTTTCATATGGTAAGAATATTGTGGTGAAATAAAAAGTTATTGGTTAATGGAAGCCAAGTAATCTATGATCGCTTGCTTGTTAACTCGTCTTTTTCCATCTCTTTCTGGTTGACCCAAAATCCCCATCTTTTCCAAACGATCCACCATGATCCTATCTTTTCTCTCTGGCTTTATATCTCTGTATTGCTGAAGCTTTTGGACGACTTGTACCATCTCTTGATCAACATATCTAATTGGAGCAGGTATATCTGATATGATATATCGTCCTTCAAGTAATTTATTTAATTCAGGAATAAGCTTATTCAATGGTTCATGGACATTTCTTCTAAGATTATCTTCGACATCTAGGATCCTATTTGCAACTTTACCTTCCGGAATGATCTTATTTAATCCTTTCAAGATTATGTCAACATTGTCAAGCCAGTGACGGTATCGTTCCGTGAATTCTATCATTTCGACTGGATCGATTGCTGAGAGTTCAGTATTAACAATATATTCTACCATCCCCCATGATTCTCCATTTATTTGATGAAGGAGAAGATCTAATCGACGGCATAGTTCAAGGAGAGATTGTCTATCACCTATTTTTTCAATCATCGCTTCAAAACGTGCAATGGTTTCCTGAGGTATTCGAAGCGGGATGCCGCGTTCTTCGAATTCACCATTAATTTGAGTAAGCGTAATGTTACCGCTCTTTGACATGTTTTCAAATGGATCCCACTCAAATATTTTTGCTCTGATCTCTTTTTCTTCTCGAAAGGATACCCATTTTGGTGTGACTGCCTCCCTCCATTTTTCAACAGTATCAAAATTTTCATCTAACTCTTTCACAAATTCATCCCACTTCTCTTGTGTTTCTTTTGAGATGAAAATTCGACTTGATTCATGCATAGGTGTTGGTTCGTGTAGAAAGTTAAGATATGGTAATTTATCATCATTTTCGTGTAATTTTTCCCGGAGGAACATAGTACTCTTTTGGATTAATTCCCACCTATATTTTCCTTCCAATTTTTGCTCAATAGATTTTGCAACTTTTTTGAGTTGCGGGGTTGAGGTTGCTCGTTCCCTCACTTTTCTCAGAACGTTGATGTATGTTTCCATCCATGCTTCATACCGCTTCTTAGCATCTACTATATCTTCATCATCCATTTCTTTATCATAATACTTGTTCTCAAGTAAATATTGAATGATATGTATGTCGTCACCTGATAACTGGTCACTTTGTTTATTTGCTATGTTTATCAATTCAGCGAGCGTATCACGCGTCACTGCTGGTTCTTTGAATGGATGGAGTTGAGGTAATTCCCTCTCCATTTTACGTAACTCTTCACCAAAAATAAGGTATGCTTTAGAAATAATATCCCATCGATCTAAATATATTAGTTGTTGTCGTAGGAATGTGGCTTGTTTTTTTAATTCAGATTTTGCCACTGCTCTTTTTTCCACCGCCTCAAAAACTAAGGTAACTGCATCCAACCATTCTCTATATTTTTCTTTGGCGCTATCACTCTTCATTCCCACTCCTTCCTTGTCCCAAGATTTCTTCTCAAAGAGATCCACGATAAATCGCAAATCAGTTGGTGACAAATCATCTGTACGCTCGTTTGCCGTTGTTATCAATTGAATTAACTCAGGAAACGTATCACCTGTCCCTATCATCTCTTCATGTAATCCATATAATCGTGTGCGGATTTCATCAAGTGAGGCACGTAAGTTTCGAAGATCGTGATTTTCTATCCTTTTTCTCACGAATTGAACACAGGTTAACGCATCTTGACATCTTTTGATTAAATCAGCTTTTCGTGGATCATTTCCTTTTTGAAGTATTCGTAATTCGTTTGCAAGGTATGGTTCCAACTCTTTCAATTCTTTCACAACTCGCGGATGCCATTGTTTATACGAGACAACTAATCCGGGAAGGGTAACTCGAATCGTTTGTGGTTGTGTTCCAAAAATGGTTGCAATTTCCGCTAACTGTGAATCATCCATCACGTCTAACAATTTCTCTATTTTGTCCGGCGATTTTGTGATAACTTTCCGTAGCCGTAGTGCATTTTGCCAATCGAGTTTTGCGAGACCTGGGATTTTCATTGTTGACCTCCTTCCCGCTCTTTCCTTTCCCGCTCTTTTTCTTGCCATTTCAAATCATTTTTTGGCGGCCACGCGTTTGTCTTTCTATGCACCCATTTCCCTTCCTCTTCTTCTCCACCCTCCGGTGGAAATGCACTATTATAATTCTCAAACTGGTTGATACTTTCTCCAAATGCCTCATCTGGGTTTGTTAATTCTTCGAATGCTTGAAGATGTTGGCTGAAATGATCTGGGCTACGACGACGTTTGTTTCGAGATCTTCTCCTTTGCAATAGATATCCTCCCGCACCGACCGGTAGTACTCCAAGTAACCACCATGGCGAAAAACCGTCATCATCCATGTCAATCGGTGCAGTCGGACTTTCAACAGTTTCTTCTTTCTCTACACAAACACTACCACTACATTGCTGATCATCTCGACAATCGGAATTTTCTTCACAGAATTTTTCACTTACACAATGATTGTCAATACATTTCTCGTTATACTCACAATCGTCACGTTCTTCACAAAACTCTTGCCGGACACATTCTTCTCGGATACATTTAAGACCATCTTGACAGTTTCTGTTAAAGACACATTCACCTCCTTCCTCGACATCTTTTCGTGCGGCTGGTTGTATCTCCTCCTCCTCTTCTTCTTCTTCTGATGGTAGTTCACACCTTCCTCCAACACAATCGAGACCATCTTCACATTGTTCTCTCGAAGTACAATCTTCTCCTAAGCCTTTGACATCACTATCATCGTCATCCTCAGGTTCTGCGTCGTCTTCTGGTTTAGCATCTTTGTCATCTTTTTTTGTATCTGGCGTTCCCTCCGTCTTCTCACAATCAATGAAGGGAAGCCACCCAAAATATGTACATATAAATGTTCCTTCTGCTGCAGGTTCTTCTCGTGCCTCCGCTCCTTCTTTGTCTAACCCACCAAATAATCCTTTCAGTTTTGCGATTAGTTTTTCAAAAAATCCTGCTTCTCCAGCTACATCATCACGTGCAGCTGCACCTTCGCGTTCTAATCCATCTATATCGAACCCTCCTGAGAATAACATATATAACAAAAATATTAAACCAGCTATTAATGCTGCGATCAATAATGCTATTAAGCGACCTCTCGTCGTGTCAATTCCAAATATCCAGATAATTATCCAAAACAATAACAATCCTCCTAAAAATAACATAATATAGGCCATGAACGGTGCTAAGAAGGATGGACTTAACCCAGCAACCATTGCCGCAATTGCAAACGAAAGTGCAATCACGACCGCTAACGCAATGGCAGGATTTCGATTATCATCGCCTCCAATACCTCTAAGAGAGATCCACGCAATTACTAGAAATAATGTAAAAAAGAGGAAAAAATCAATCAACGTTTTATGATCATCATATATCGTAAACCCTGTCGAACCGGAACGAACGTCGTCAAGGAAGGTTGCCTGGACACTTACGCTAAGTAGGAGTGTAAGTACCATCACCAATAATACTATTTTTTTCATGCTGCTGCCTTCTTTTCAGTGCGTGCTATCTCGCGGAGGAGTTCGCCACTTTTTTTCGTTTCTGTGAGGTAAAGATCTGTCAATTCTCGGATACGTGCCATTCCCTTTGTAACATCTCTATTACTATACAATGTCTCATATATTTGAAGTGTAAGATTTGCACGTTTTGCAAGAAGTGTTATAAATTGTTTTAACATATCTTCTTCTACTGCTTTCTGCGAAAGACGTCTAAACAATACAACGTTACGTCGCTGTACTTTTTCCAAAAAGACTTCCAACATCTTCCGCATTGTAGCTGTTCTCACACGTAATAGTTTTTTTCCTGCTTCAATACGTTCATCAATTACTTGTATGATCATTTGTTGTACATGCTGCAATCGTTGTGTATAGGTAGCTGGATTCTCAAGCCATTCCACTAACGCATTGACTGGTAAGACTAATTTATCACCTGTTGGGATTGGTCTAAAATTTTCAGGTGTCACATGTTTCTCAAGATACATGGCAGCTTCTTCATCTTTGAAATGTTCCCGTAGCGAGGCGGGGATATCCCTACGTAACGCTCTGTATAGGTCACCAGCTTCTTTCAACGGATTTCCTGTTTTCCAATCTTGCTGAATTGCGACGGCACGTGCCAAAATTTTGTTCATATACGTCTTTTCATTTTCAAATACAGTGATACCTTTGAGCAACTCTTGGACATGTTGTGCAAGTGCAGGATCTTGTATAACATGTTCTGCGTTGACAACATCACGTTCCAATTCTTCTGCACTTCTCATGTTGACAATTTGCTCACGTATTTGTTGTAGTTGATGACTCATTTGAAGGAGGCCATGCAATTCCTCGAAATGAACCGCTTCTACGAATTTTGTCGTGTTCATCCCTGCCTCTCGCATCATCTGAATGATGTGGTCATATTGTGCTTCCATTTCTTCTAATGCGTGAACTGGATCTTTCTCAAGGTCTTCATAAATGGTGCCAATTTCCATAACGGTTTCAAGTGTTACCCGAACATGTTCTGGCAAGGGTTGTGCTGGTGTTTCTTGTATAGGAAGATTGTCAACGTCTGGTACTAACGCGAGATTTGTTTGTACCTCTGCTGGAAGAGATCCAACAAGTTGTTGATATCCTGCCACGGACAAATCAGATTGCAATGCATTAATTTCGTGACGCAGTGTCCTCATGTTTTGTGCTATAGCACGTTCGATCTCGTTCATGCGGTATCACCTTCAGGTTGAGGTGGTTCACCTTCTACTTGGACTTCAAGTTCGTTAGATTCAATCCGTTGTCGAATTTGTCTTTGCGCTGCAATTTTTTGTTCTCGTATCTCTTTTTCCAATCGTACTTTCTGTTCTGCTTCATTTCTTTTTCTATCAAATTCAAGCGCACGCAAAATTTTTTCATTAGCCTTCCCTTCTTCATCGGTCTCACTTTCTAGCTCTTTCGCCTTAATCGCAGCTGCAAATAAGGTCATCGTTGTTCCTGGTTCTGCTTTCTTTGCAAGTTCTTTGATTCTTCCACCCAGTCCTGTTTTCAATGCATCCGCAACCGCTTTCTCTTCTTCGTTGTTTCGAAACAATTCTTCCAACTTGGTAATCCTTCGTCTTTTCAAGAATCGTTGTGGACCTCCTACGATCTTCTCACCAGTTGAATCTCGGACGAGATGTAACATCTCCCGCACCCCGCTTGCTTTCCCAAAGATAGGACCAAGCGCAAACACTACAAGGAGGTAAATGAAGATGAATTTGAGAAGCATTGCCCACCACGTAACGGGAATTGAATAAATTGGCGGATTTCCACCAGTAAAGCTTTTCACAAATTCCGCGACAAGTTCCATCAAAAAAATTGCAAATGTTAATCCTAATTCTTTGTCCTCAAAGGTTTCACTTCCATTTTCCCCACCTGTAAAGACGCGATAGAGTACATATAACAACACGATGTAGACGATCCAAAATATGGTAGAAAGAGGTGTTCCTGCATTTGCGACACTTATCGCAATTAAGACTGCAAGGATGTTTAACAAGAAAGGAGGGAATGGTAATTTCCATTGATCTTTTCCATACTTAAACAGTAATATCAAAAATATACCAGAAATAAGAAGTGTTACTAACGGTAATTGCGTCGTGCCTTCCGGATAATTTACTTTAGGTCGTAAAACTCCGTATAACGTTTCACCATCGGATGTATATGCGCCTTTTAATTTTGCATCACCCCATAACAATTGTGTTCCGTCTGTGAACGTTTCGGAACTCCAAATTTCTTGATCTCCCAATTGGACCGCGAAAAACAATGCGATGACGAATAACACAACGTAGAATGAGGTGGAGGTTGTGATTTTCTCCCATTTATCTTTATTTTTGTCAGATGAGACACGGATGATCCAACTTATTACAATAAGAAGTACTGCAATCAACGCGGTGTTGATTAACGTTGTAAACGAGAAATCACCATTCTTGTCAAAAAATATGCCTGTTATTTCGCTAATATCCGTTTCACTTCCACCTGTGAAAAATCCATACACTAACGCACCAAGAAGAAAGAGCACGATTAGCACAATAATGAATATTTTACCGCCCTTACTAGTTCCATCCGTGTTGGCCATCGTTCTATCTACCTTTTTTTAGCTAAATTAGGGTAAAATGAATCAAGATGACTATTTAAATCTTTAGACGGTAAGAGATGTGTGGTTTATAGAATTTAAAACTTGTTTTCACACAATCGCGATCTTTGTTCCCAATGCTTGGCCCGGAAGGCCTTTTTCACTAAAAATAGCACGGACTGCTCCTTTTCGACCATGTAATGCGGAAATTTTGCCTTTAATTTCTGTTCCTGAAGGACTTTTCCACACGACTTCCTTTCCAATAACTTTTTCTGCTTCTTCCGGTGTGTCTGCTACCTTCAAAATCATCTGCCGTGTGTTTTGGTGATGTCGTCCTTGCCTGAAATGCATGATTGTTGCGTCCATTTGAAGCTAGAATTTGGATCTCTTTATAAGGTTTGTTGTTGGGTTTTGGTGTATTTTAAGGAGGAATAAGAAGTTTGGTATATTCTTTCATTTTAGTTATAATTTGTTCTCTTAAATAGGGATCATTGTACCTGTACAGATCAGCAATATTAAGGTTTAGAACACGTTTTTGAAGATATGTTTTGGGAAATCTCTTTGCGATTTCATCACCTTGGCCATCTTCCATCACGATAACTACGTCAGACCACGCTAACTGAGATTTCGTCAGCGGTTTTTTGTTATACATTCCGGCGGACTTGGTGCTATATTTTCCTTTAAAAAGCTCCTCGGCAGTCTTGCTACGGTTCTTATTTTGGTTGCAAATAAAGAGGATATTCATGCTAGTTTGAGGATATGTGAGTATAAAAATGTATCTTCTCAAAGATTAACCACTCCTGAGTAACTAAAACAGAAAGATTTATAAAGTCTCTTCTCATAAAATGCGTATGGCAGCAGCAAACGCAGCGCCTCAAGAGGGTAGGTTAGAAAATATTCTTGGGCATGCGAAAGGTTTCTTCGGTGGGTCACCAAAAGGGCCGGAAAAAAAGTACAGAGAAGGGGGTGTGCAGCGACGTGACACACTTAGTTTTAACATCCTTCCAGCAGAATTCTATCCATCTACGTGGTGGGCGAACTTTAACAAAGTATTTTTTCGGAAAATTGGTAAATATGCACGGCTTTCAGATGGTCATTTTTTTACTGGTGAAGTAATTAGAGACGGTCGACGAATTGGTCAGATTGCGCGTGTGGCAGGAAAAGAAGTATTTCATCGAGTTATCTATGGAACACAACATGGTGGGCTTGAAGCCGAAGTGGAAACAGTACAAGATAGTCCACAAGAATTTCGGATGAATAATGGTTCCCTTCCAATTAACCGGCGTGTTGCGGTGACAACAAATCTTCCAGCAGAGGGTGAGCGAGGCTTACTTCAACAGTATAATGTACCTCTTGAAGAAAGTTGGTACATCGCACCATTCAAGGCAATTCCCTATTTACTTGCATCTCCATGGCATAAATTTAAATCGAAGTTTGTGAATCTTGGGAGATTGTATCGATGTACAACTCCTAAAGTAAATGATAGTACTGCTGACGAAGATTTTATATATCGAATTTTTACCGGTGCTGCAGGAAAGAAATACGAAATTGCAGATGATGCGGGCCGTGTTCTTGCGACTATTAAACGACGACCTGGGATTAAATGGGCAACCGCTTGGTTAAAAGATAAGTGGGATATTGATTTTTATGAAACAAAAGAGACATTTGTGAAACAAATGCATGGATTTGTTAGCTATCTGCAGAACGAGACACGATACAGGTTGTTTTCTCGACCAGACGAACCAGTTCATACAAATAGTGCACTATTATTCGCGTAATTTTATTTTTGTATTATTCTCTATCATCACAATACATAAAAACATCTTTCTTTCTTTTCTTTCTATGATTAAAGGACAAGTAGTCTCAGGTGATTTTGGGAAGATTGCGATGCGTGTGAAAGCAGATACGCACGTTGAATTAGGGGAGTTAGTTGTTATTGATAATCTGGAAGAAAAATTCATTCTGCAAGTGTATGATCTGCAATATGGCAGCCAGATTTCACAACAAAATTTAGAGATGGTTGCAGGCATGAATTTGGAGGAAGGTTCCTTCTCAATCATGGATGCACAATTGCGTAATTATCAACTTGCGTTATTGAAGCCAATTCTTACTGTGAGTAAAGGAAGTACAATGTGTAAGAAGTTACCGTCATTTTTTTCTCAGGTGAGAGAGATTCAGCAAACAGATTTGACATTTATTACGACACCAAAACACCCTCTTTTTTTAGGAAAATTACGAAGTGGATCCAATGCCCTTGATTTTGATATTTTGTTAGAGGGCGAGAAAGTACTGAGTGAACACGTCCTTATTCCAGCAAGTACGGGTAAGGGGAAGTCAAATTTAATGTCATGTATATTATGGAATTTAACGACACAACCATATGCAGGCATGCTTGTCTTAGATCCACATGACGAGTATTACGGCAGAACGGGTGTAGGATTAAAAGATCATCCGCAAAAACACAACGTTGTGTATTACACACCCATCTCACCTCCACCCGGTGCCAGAACGCTTAAACTTAATATCACAAAATTAAAACCAGATCATTTCAGAGGGGCCATTACACTCTCCGATCCACAGCGACAGTGCCTTTTTGCATATTATAAGAAATTTCGAAAAGAGTGGATTCGCGCTATTGTGGAGGAGAAACGAATTGAAGGTGTCCGGTTCCATGAAGATACGCTTGCAGTTGTGAAACGAAAATTAATTGCACTTCTTACGTTAGATGTGACGGATGGGAGAATGTATTCGGAAGGTATTTTTGACATGATTGCAGGTGAAAATACCATCACGGAAATTTGTATGGAATTAGAAAGAGGGAAGACAGTTATCATTGATACTAGTTTCTTTTCCGGGTCATTAGAAATTATGATTGCATCGATTATCACATCAGAAATGTTTGCAAAATATAAATATTATAAGCGAACAGGGCAGTTGAAAGCAAAACCAGTAATCAGTATTGTCCTAGAGGAAGCACCACGTGTTCTTGGGAAGAAAGTGTTAGAACAAGGGTCGAATGTCTTTGACTCAATTGCACGGGAAGGACGAAAATTTAAAGTGGGGTTAATTGCCATTACACAACTTCCATCCGAAATTCCTAAAACGATTCTTGCGAACATGAACACCAAAATCATTCTAGGGATTGAGATGAATTCTGAGCGGCAAGCAGTAATTGAATCGAGTCCACAAGATTTGAGTCAAGATAATCGAAATATTGCATCACTTGATAAAGGTGAAGCGATTGTCACCTCTGTGTTTACAAAATTTGCAGTTCCTGTGAAAATACCATTCTATAATGACTTCGTCAAAGAAGAATTGGCAAAAATAAAAGAAGAAAAAGTCATTGTAGACGATTCGATGTTTGGTTAAATGTCTCGTTGTTGCATCACGCGAAGCATACCACTTAACGATGTTACCATTAACTCTGGTTTTGTCGCATCAATTATTTCAGCTACAAACTCCTCACCTGCTCTTTTATCCGTTAAGGAAGCGTAATGCATTGCACCTTTTATCGCAACTCGCGCTTGCGCGTCCTGCCCGTTTGTAGTGTATTCTTCAATTGCGTTTAATACAAAGCCACGCATCGTTGGATCTTGTTCAAGTGCCGTTGCAATACCACGCTCAATCGTTTCTGTAGGACCACTATGGTAACTTCGAAGTGCAATGATGTTGGCTGCAAGTTGCTCAACTCCTGATGCGAGTGGGTCATTTCTTGTTCGTATTGCGTATTTTTGCAATGTACTATCCTGATGATCTAGTGCGAGTGTTGGATCCTCTGATAACACTCCTTGCCAATCTGCGACTGTATGGTTTCCATTACCTACTGTTGCGAGATATGCTGATGCAGCAATTGTTTTTAAATTTGGATCATCAAATCTTCCAACCGCGGCTTTATACATTTCAGCAGCTCCCTGAACTTCTCTATCACGAACAAGTCCTTCTATACTAATGATACCTTCATGGATCCCTTGATATGTTACTCCTAATGGAACGATACTTCTAATAGCTGCTCTTCGTTCTGTTGAACCATCTTCTGTACCTACATATGCGTCTAATAAAGATATGGGATCAATACTCGTCACACCTTGTGCTGCTCCCCTAATTTCTGTCAAATCCGCTCTTTTCAATTCATATAGTTGTGCTTCCATTTTGTTTCATCTCCGTCTACCACTCATAGTATAGTAGAACTAGATGGGTGTCATAAAGAAGCGTTCCCCTATAGGGGGAGAGTTCTGTGTGGAAAGACATAAATAGTTCGTTGGTATGACTAATTCATGGTTTTTATTGGGTCACGTTCGGATCTTTCTCAGATTTCTGATGATTTCAAAGATGTGTGGATTACGTTTGTGAGACAATTCAATCGCACCTATTCCCCTTTTTTTCGATCTGATCTTCAATCTAATATAACGGAACTTACAGAAAAAACCATTATTTTACAAGGGTTGATTCTGGCTAAGCATGAGTCTCTCTCAGACAGTAAGAGAAGTGCGAAAGCCAAGGAATATTTATTGGCTATAAACGAGCTCTTAAAAGAGTTAGAAGAGGAGTTTCGCGAATTTGTTGATTTACTCCCCAAGGCTGATGCTAAACTTAATCGTGCTGTCTCAAAGAAAGTATGTAAAACAATAATTCAAAAAATTAAGGCGCTCATACCAAAGACAGCTAACGCGTGCATGCTCACTTCAAGGCGGGCGTTTCTCACAAGATCTGCTAAGACTCTTCTAAAAGGTGTTTTATACGCGTCAGCACCAACAGTTTCAATTTTTGCTACTCTCAAGCCAATGGCAGAATCTCTTCCTCTTCGTAAAAGGGGAGGTCTTGCGATTTTGGTTAGTCATAATATGGCAAGTGAAGGTGTTTTGTCACTATTTGATGCATCTTCTCCAACACAACTTTCGTGGATGAGCGGTCCGCTCTATTATGACGCATATGTCTACAGGCTTGAAATTGCATTTGGAATGAAAGCAAATGTCGTAAAAAGATATGCGACGAAAGACGATCTTTTCAACGTTCTTTTAGATCCAAAAATAGATAATATTGTTATAAACGGTCATGGTTCTGTTGTGTCTTGGACTGCGCAGGATGAGAAAATGACATCAGCAGATATATGGAAGTTTGCGAAAGAACATAATTACCCTAAGAAAAAAGGTCTTTTTGTTCATCACATGTGTGGTGATCCTATAGAAGGAGTTTCTCCCAAGGTTGCAAAAAAAATAGTTTTCGGGCAGCCTTTTTACCCTCAAAGTAGAATTAAACGATGGGAACAGTCAATAACGCGTTTTGATCTTCTCAGAACACCGTTGGGGTCAAAAACAAAGCAAGATAAATTATATGAGTAAAGAGCCCTGTCTGGAAAAAAAGACATTTGTATATCTCGATTCTGGACAAACCACTGCAATCACAACAGTTATATAACCTAACAAAATACATAATAGATGAAACATTCTTCCAAAGTAACGTTTATCCTACTCGGATTTTTTTTGGTAGCACAATTTATCGGATTAGGAATTGTCTATAATTATATTGATGTGACGCAAGAATCTGGCTTTAAAGATCTCCCAATTGGTGAGCGGCCAGATGTCTCCGAGGAAACGTCATATATTCCCATCATTCTCGCTATATTAATTGGAACAGTTATCATGTTATTTTTACTTAAACGGAAGTTAACATGGATTTGGAAAGCATGGTTTTTTCTTGCGATATTTTTATCCTTAATTGTGGCGTTTTTTGCATTCGTTCCTGCGTATGTAGCGTTAGTTCTCGCCTTATTATTCGCTATCTGGAAAATATTTAAACCTAATTTTTGGGTACAGAACCTTACTGAGTTATTTATCTACGGAGGACTTGCTGCTATCTTTGTTCCTATCTTAAATTTGGTTTCCGTCTCAGTATTAATGGTCCTTATTGCAATCTACGATGCGTACGCTGTGTGGAAATCAAAGCATATGATAACACTTGCAAAAGCGCAAACGGATGCGAAAGTGTTTGCAGGATTAATGATACCGTATGCAACGGGAAAGAAAGGGAAAATTGTGAAATCAGTAAAGAAAAGTGCAGCAAAGGTCTCAACAAAAATGACAAAAGTAAAAGTACGAACAGCTGTTCTTGGCGGTGGCGATATTGGTTTCCCGTTAATTTTTGCAGGTGTCGTGATGACAAAGATGGGATTGTGGCAATCTTTAATTATTCCGTTCTTTGCTGCTATAGGATTAACATGGTTATTATTCCATGGAAAGAAAGATCAATTCTATCCTGCAATGCCGTTTATCGGAGTGGGATGTTTCGTTGGGTTGGGAGTTGTGTGGTTGATTGGACTGATTTAATCAAACCCTCTCACGGGTGCTTTATACGCACCAAATCCACTGGAAGAAATCTTTAACCCATCATATGCAGCGATACATTGCACGCCCGTAATACGTTGCACTTCCCTGGCTTCCTGTAGCGGATTTGCTTTGAGCATTTCAAGGCCAAAATGTGTAATGATGGCGACTCGAGGCCGTACATGCGAAATGATTTTAATCGCGGTTTCAGTATCAAGTTGTGTTCCCTGCCCTTTCCCGCCAGGAAATGGGACGTTCAAAATTAAAATGTCAGACCCTGTGACAGATTCCATTAACTCTTGACTCCATTTGGTATCTGAGATGTAACTTAACGTGAATTTCGGAAACAGAAATTTAAACCCGCACGCATGTTCATCGGTATGTTGTACTGGAAGTGCGTTAATTTGCGCGAGTTCAATACCTACTTTATGACTTTCTTTGAGCGGAATCATTTTTTCCACCATGTTTTGATGAAACCGTGTGAAATATGGTTGCTTCTCTTCCGTGCCGCCAATCACTGTTTTACTTCCAATGACAATGCCACGATGTTCAATTCCTGAATGTGTCATTGCTTCTACCACAATGTTGAGGTCATTACAATTGATCAGGTTACTATTTGATACTAACACGGCCGTTGTATGATGTGGATTGATACCATACTCTTTCGCTTTATTTAACGCACCTGGACCTGGATCAAGATGAAATTGCAGGTCTTCAAACTGGACAATGATCCCACCTGATGCGCGAAATTGTTTCGTCGCGACCGGTGAACTTCCTGCTGTTCCTAAGAAAATAACGTTTGCCATACCTCACATTCCAACGCGGAAATGGCTTAATAAAGATTGTTGTTGTTGGATAGAGAGGTTAGTGTGATTGTGTTGTTGGCATTTATGATTTAGTACAATATTCAGTAATCTCTTGAGGTACCTTTTTTTCCTTACTCATTTTTGTCGTTTTTTCTTCAACAGTCATAAAATACGGTTTTTCACTGAAATGTATATTCAATATCTTGCAATTTTCTTTCAATGTATGGTTCAACGTTTCACTCTCGCAAATTTGACCTTTACCAACCATTTTTTTTGCTTCAAAAATATCTTCATCTTTTTCATAGATTACGACCATGATTTTGCAACCAGAAAGTGTTAATGCAGTTGTTCTATGGCTTCCATCTAGCATAAAGAAATTTGCTTTTGGATGACTTTTTTCGAATTTTGTAAGTTTCTTACGTAATGTATCGTTAAAATACTCTCTCACAATCTCTTTTTGTATCACTGGTACGAAAGGTACTTCCTTCCCTTGTTTACATTTACTAAAATAGTCGCATAAAATGTTATTACTATAGACTGGATAATCTTTTAATGTAATGATTTGATCAGGATCTAATTCAATTTTTTTCATATATTTCTTCTGGCATGATTCTTTATATATTTTCCTTGATAAAAACCTACTTTCTCCACCCCAATAATCTTTAAATACTCACAATTCTGCAAAATGATCATGTCGGAAGAGAGCAGGGAAACTGGAAAAACAGCACAGCAGCATAACATTATGGCGGCGAAAGCAGTCGCAGCAACCGTCCGGACAACGTTAGGACCGAAAGGCATGGATAAAATGTTGGTTGATGCAAGCGGAGATATTACAGTAACCAATGATGGTGTGACGATTTTACAAGAAATGCACATTGAACATCCTGCCGCGAAAATGGTGGTGGAAATTGCCAAAACGCAGGAAGATACTGTTGGTGATGGTACCACAACTGCAGTCGTGTTAGCAGGTGAATTGTTGAAAAATGCAGAATCACTTCTGGATCAAAAAGTACATCCTACTATGGTTGCGAAAGGATATCGGTTAGCAGAAACAAAAACACAACACGTACTGCAACAGATCGCGCAACCTGTTTCTCTCGAATCTGAGACGTTACTTCGAAATATCGCCATTACCGCAATGACGGGGAAAGGTGCCGAGACAAATCGGGGACAATTAGCAGATCTTGTCGTGAATGCGGCACTGCATGTGCAAGGAGATCGAGAACAAATTAAAGTACAATCATTAGTTGGAGAGAGAGCGCAGCAAAGTGAATTGTTACATGGTCTTGTACTTGAAAAAGAACGTGTTCATCCTGGCATGCCTGCTTCTATTGAGAATGGAAAAGTGGCATTGCTTAACTGTCCTCTTGAAATACGGAACACGGAGATTGATGCAAAAATTCATATCACGGATCCTACACAATTAAACGCATTTCTAGAACAGGAAGAACAATCATTACGTGAGATGGTTGCACATATTCAAGGGACTGGTGCGACAGTCATCTTTTGTCAGAAAGGTATCGATGAAATGGCGCAACATTTCATGGCGAAGTATGGTATCTTTGCTGCACGACGAATTTCGAAGTCAGATATGGAAATGCTTGCGCATGTGACAGGCGGAACAATCGTGAACAATTGGAAAGAGTTATCAGGAGATGATCTCGGGTTTGCAGGATCAATCATGCAACAAAAATATGCAGATGACGATATGATTCTTATTTCGAAATGTGACAATGCAAACGCAGTGACTTTATTGATACGAGGTGCGACGGAACATATCGCCGCGGAAATTACACGAGCAGTAACTGATGCAGTGGGAGATGTCTGTGCGTCCATTGGAGGTAAAATCGTGGCAGGTGCAGGATCTGTGGAGATGGAACTTGCAAAAGAATTACGATCCTACGCATCTGAATTACATGGCAGGGAACAGTTGGCAGTATCAGCATTTGCAGATGCGCTTGAAGTCATTCCACGAACACTTGCAGAAAATGCAGGGTTAGATCCGATTGACGTTCTTGTGGCATTACGTGCAGCGCATGATGCAGGTCAAGTGTGGGCTGGTGTGAATGTGTTTACAGGTAAAGTAATGGATGCATGGAATATGGGCGTTCTAGAACCGTTGAAGATTAAAACGCAAGCATTATCCTCTGCAGCGGAAGTGGCGGAAATGATTCTTAGAATTGATGATGTCATTTTGAGAGGGCCAGTGAAGGAAGAAGAGCCTTCGTTGGGGTAATTTTTTAAACAATAACACATTTTTTCTTGTATGTTAACAAAGTTAATCACACTTTTTCGAGTACTTGCACTGCCACTCATTATCTACTTCCTTTTGCAAGATACCGTTTTAGGCGCGTTATGGGCACTCGTTATCATGATTTTTGCCATTTTTAGCGATGTGCTTGATTCATTCCTTGCAACTAAGCGAGATGTACGTTCATTTTTTGATCCGTTCGCTGACAAATTCTTGGTGATTGGGTTACTCCTTACCTTTGCGTTCCTTGATCAATTTTCATGGTTTATCGTAGGATTCTTTTTCGTTCGTGATATTATCATAGGTATCATTCGGTTACTTGCAGGACGGGAAGATGTTCATATTCACGGTATCATTTATGGAAAATTACTTATTATTTCACAATATCTAATTTTGGTTGCATTGTTGTTACAGACATTTTTAACACGGCAACATGGACCTCTTCCTTCGCTTGATGTCGTAGTTAGTATAGCGGTTGCCATTTCCATTTTCATTGCAGCACTCTCACTCGTGCATTATCCTTTTAGTTATTGGCGTGCATTATTTTCAGCAAAACGGAAAGGACGAACAGTTAAGAAAGATGCGTTAGTTGTTATCGCAAATCGCAAATCACGAGGGTACCAAAGTCCCTATAGAAGGAGGTTACTTCGTATTTTTTCACGACGACGGAAAGCACAAATTACCTATTTCCCTAGATCGAAAAACATGTTTAATGGAATTGAACAAAAAGTGCGCGGTATCAACCATCTTATCATCGCGGGAGGTGACGGGTCGTACGAATCTGCATTAAATTATAAACCGTTCTGGAAAAAGAGTCTCGGTTTTTTTCCGTTCGGTGCAGGGAATGCATTCTACTCCTATTTTTATAAGGGGAAGAAATTTGAATATCTTCGTGAACGATTTCATTTTCAGGAGCAGGAGTTAGATGTTCTTGAAATTGCGTGGGATCATGGTACGAGACAGACAATGTTTCTTGGTATAGGCTTAGATGGCGAAGTGATGAAGCGAAGCGCACCGCGGACCAAATGGGGATTCATGGATTATATGAAAGGTGGTTGGAAAACATTCTTGCATGCGAAAGGTAGTTACAATATAACGTGTACTGTTGATGGCAAGAGACATGAGTGGAATAATGTACTTAACATGATATTTGGTAAAATTGCGTTCTATGGGTATGGAATACGGTGGACTGCGCGAAAAATACACGGTCATGATGGAATGGTATATGGAAATGCATGTATTAACACACATTCGAAATTCTTGAATAAATGGCTTCGTATATGGGCGTTATTAGTTCCTATGTTTGGCTATAGCAGACCGCCATTATATCCTTTAAGGGGTAAGAAAATTGTGCTTGAAAGTGGGAAGGCATTCCCATTTCATGCTGGTGGTGAGTATCTTGGATATACGAAGAAGTTGGTTATTAAAGTAGTCAGGAAACAGAAAGTGTTGATGATTTAGGGATATGTTTTTAAAGGAATTACGGTTTTTTTGGTATGTATTGGCGGCCATGGTGTATCGGTAGCATAAAGGTCTGTGGCACCTTTGGGCCGGGTTCAACTCCCGGTGGCCGCCCTTCTCCATTCCTAACTAATAAGTAACAAAAGTTTTATATAGTAGTTGTGTTTACGTGTTTGTATGATGGCACAAACCAGAGTTGATTGTATTCATTGTTTGTACTAGTTCGCCCTCTATAATTCTTACCACTAAAATTTTAGATGTAGATAGTGCTATACATCATCGGTAGGCGAGAGCCCACACATTAATTTATTCCGCATAGGAATGACCAAAAACTGATTAGTTTTTGATTTTTGCTTGCCGTAGTGTAAAGGTAGCACGCTAGACTGTGATTTTTCTATAACAGATCTCTAGAAGAGAGAGTTCGATTCTCCCCGGCAGGCCTTCATCATCTGGATGTATGCTCAAAGGACAAGCCCTTTGGCACATCCTACGGAATGAAACAGGGAGATTACATAAAATGGAAAGAAACAAAATGAAATTAATACAAATTGAGGAACCACGTAGCTCGCAGCCTCTCTTACAAGAAACAAGGCAAGGTATTCATCGTTAACGACCAACCAGCCAATATAGATTTTACAGATATTGGAAATGATTGTAACCTTAGCTGCACTAGTTGTTTCAAAATCGATAAAGGACGAAATGTGGAGATACAGGAGGAACTTGATTTAGTTCAGAAAGTTAGAGAAAGGTATTCTGATTCTTCATTATTCTTGTATCCTGATGAAATAACGACGAGTTCCTATCTACTCGAACCTATGCAAGAAGTTGGACAAACATACACACTTAGTAACGGCTTACGGTTAGATGATGTAATGGTTGACAGTATGTTGGAAGTAGGTATGAAATCTGTAAAAGTAACATTTTTTGCGAATGCTGAAGAGCAAGAACAATGGCAGCAAATTAATGCGACAGGGTATAGACGAATTGAACAGAACATCTGTCGTGCCATACAAAGAGGATTATCTGTTTCCGTGAATAACGTGCTATGGCGAGATAACATCCAGAGTATTGTTCCACTTCTTGAAAAATGTGCAGACATGGGCGTGTATAAAGTGCAACTTATTCGTGATCGAACGTTTGAAGAAGGAACTAGGTACATTCGTGATAAAGATATGGATGAGTTTGTAATTCAGGTTGAGAGAGCAAAGGAATTGTTTCCAGGAACGCCTCAAATTTCCATTAATTACTCATTTGCAGGTCCTAATTTCTATGGAAAAACGTTGGATGAAGCACGTGTAAAATTGAAAACAAAAGAATGGGTTACAAGCCCCTATCTTTGTCCTGCAGTAGATCAGAATTACTGGGGGATATCTTCAAAGTCAGGCAAGGTTTCCTGGTGTCCTTTCACGATTAACATGGAACAAGGGAAGTTGGGCTACATAAACAAGAACACTGGCGAAGTCGTGATAACAGAACGTGTTGATCTTCGTCCAGAAACACTTCGTGAGAAATTACGTGGAAAATGTGCGAAAGATGCGTGTGACTATCAATCAGTCTGTTTAGGCGGTTGTCGAATAACTGCATCACTTCTGGCGCAGCAACGTGGAGAGGAAGATCCATTGTACGCCGAGATGGATACATGCTTAACGAAGGTGTATGAGCGAGTGTTTGGAGGTAAAAAATGAATGAATATCAAATACAACTAATGCTTTCTCGAGGGAAAGGAGACATACTTGGACTTAGTGTTTTAGACACGATTTACGTTAGAGATATTGCTGAACCACTTGTGAAACTTGTGGACTACCTAGACATTATTATTGCACCACGTACTGGAAGATTTCAGGAAGGAGAAACATTCTGGGCACGAGAGCAGGTAGCGAAATCTCTTGCACAAGTTGCCGAAGAAATTTTTCCAAATAGAATAAAGGTGTATGATGCTTTTAGATCGGTTGCGTATCAAAAGTTACGGTATGATCTATTTCGTGAAAAAGTTTGTTTGGAAAATCCAGGCTGGACTGAAGGTCAGATTGATGAAGAAACATTTGTTTCTGTTTTTCCACCTTCATTAGATCCACAGAAACCTCCCGCTCATGCAACTGGTGGTGCTCTTGATCTTACTTTAGTTGATTCAAATGGTATTGACCGGGATATGGGTTCACGCTGGGCTGATTTTGAGAGTCCTTTCATGTCTACTAATGCTGTTGGGTTGACTTCTGAGCAACGTGGTAATCGTGAAACACTTGTTACGTTAATGGGTAAAGCAGGGTTTATGTCATATCCTGGGGAGTGGTGGCACTACTCATATGGAGACAGAGAATGGGCAGCATATCAAGGTTTAAAAGAGGCATTCTACGGACGAGCGGAAGATCCTTACAAATGATTTTTTATTTTTTTCCAAACCAAAGATTAATAAAATGAAAACTAATAGGAGGATACATACAATGAAACTAGCAAAAGGAACACAAGACATTGCGCCACAGGACAAGATACGGAAGAATAAGGTAGTTGATACACTACGAGAAGTCTTTGAACTCTACGGTTTCGCACCGTTAGAAACACCAATCATCGAGCGCTATGAAACGCTTACTGCAAAATCAGCAGCAGGTGATTCATCAGATGCGTTCAACGAAGTGTTCAAATTAAGTGATCAAGGGAAACGAAAATTAGGATTACGGTTTGATTTAACAGTACCATTAGCGAGGTATGTGGCGATGAACCCAAATCTCAAAATGCCGTTCAAGCGCTATGCTGTTGGCAGAGTGTTTCGAGATGGACCAATTAAGCTTGGAAGGACGAGAGAGTTCTGGCAGATGGATGTTGATACCGTTGGCACAAAGAACATGCTTGCAGATACAGAATGTCTTGCGTTAGCGGATGCAGCATTTACAAAGTTAGGGTTTGATGTTGTGATTAAGGTTAATAATCGTAAATTGTTAAATGGTATTTTGGAGCAAGCTGGGATTGTGAAGAATAGAAGTAATGCGATTATCTCAATAGACAAGTTAGCGAAAATAGGTCGTGAGGGTGTTTCGAAAGAGCTCAAAGAACGAGGATTTGGCACAAAACAAATTAGTGCTTTGTTTTCAATCTTGGATGGGAATACTACCCTTCCTAAACTCAAAAAAATCATTACAACTGATCTTGGGAAGGAAGGTATCGAGGAATTAGCGCAAGTATTTTCCTATCTTAAAAGCATGAATGTACAAACAGCGAAATTTGATGTGTCATTAGCACGCGGATTAGGATACTACACAGGTACAGTCTTTGAAGTCTTTTTGAAGAAAGGGAAAATCACCTCTTCTATTGCAGCAGGTGGGCGGTATGATGATATGGTCGGTTCCTTTATGGGTGGCGGTAGAATCGTGCCAGCAGTTGGCATCTCGTTTGGGATTGTTCCTATCATGGAGACGGTGAAAGAGATGCAAGAAGGTGAGATGAAAACGTCTACGAAAGTTTTAGTGATTCCTCTCGGGACGGTGAATGAATCATTGGCATTAGTGCAACAACTTCGTTCAATGAGTGTTGCATCCGAACTTGGAATGGGCAAGAAAGGTGTCAGTAAGAATTTGCAGTATGCAAATGCTCTAGGAATTCCGTTCGTTGTAATCTTAGGAGAAGATGAATTGGCGAAAAATAAAGTGTTATTGCGAGATATGAAGACAGGTGATGAGAAACTCATATCGGCAGCACAATTGGTGAAAAATATACAATGAAACCAAAAGATTTGAAAATAGTGGGAATTGTCGCCATCATCATTGTTGTTCTTAATATTTTTTTGTTTGCGTTTACAGTTATTAGTTCCGCGATATTTTGGTCCGTTATCGTTGTTGCAGCAGTGTTTGTGTATTTTGTGTTGCCGAAGTTGAAA
Organism: archaeon; assembly: GCA_002686315.1. Classification (GTDB taxonomy): domain Archaea; phylum Nanobdellota; class Nanobdellia; order Woesearchaeales; family GW2011-AR9; genus UBA11998. The sequence goes on from NZBO01000001.1 coordinate 21,526, forward strand.
GAAAAATCACCATGAATCCTCTTCATGTTTCGTATAAATTTCCGTCTTCTCTCCCACAATCATAGAATGTTCATATTGCGCCACCATGCCGCCCGTTCTCTCAGCAAGTGGAGGATATGCGGTAATGACACCTTGCTGATGCAGTGCTTTCAATCCAAGCGCGGTTGGCCCTCTCCCTATTTTCCTTGTAAGCCATCTATTTGTAAATGGGAGGCCGTTGAGTGGTGCAACTTCCGTGATAATCTTTTTTGCATACGGTGAGCGAGCATTAGCATTTTTTCGCATCATCCAAATGGTATTCTTCCCTTTCTCTTTCACGAAGCCATCTCCTTCCGTGATGAACGGTTCAATCGCGACTTGCATTCCTTCTGTAAGTTGGATTTTGCTTTTATTATTGAATGTTGGAATAGAGATACCGCCATGAACTCTGTATTGTTCAATGGTGTGACCTGAAAGATTTTTAATCGTCGTGAAACCAAGTGCTTGTGCTTCACTCATTTGCGCAACACCAAGTTCCCATAACTCTCTGCCTGGTTCCACTAATTTAATCGCTGCTCTGAGTGCATTCCTCGCCGCTTTCATATGATCAGCGTATCTGTTTGAATTTCCTACTTCCACCGTCATCGCATTGTCGGCAATCCAACCATCTAGATGCACACCAATATCGATTTTGATGAGATCCCCTTCGTTACTCACGGCGGTTTCATGCTCTTCCGGGCAGAAATGCGCAGCGACATCGTTCACGGCCATCTGCGCCCATGCTACTTGTCCGCCTAACTCTTTAATACGATCTTCACAGTAATCCATAACTTGGAGAAATGATGCGCCTGGTACTTTCAATTTGGCAGCACCTTCTCGTCGTACGATAGCAGCTATCTTCCCTGCTTTGCGCAGTTTGTCTCTGGTTTCAGGATCCATGGAGGTTAAGAAAAACTGTGAGTATAAAAAGACTATTGTAATTTATCTTCTGATTTTAATGCTATGCTCTTCAACGATGACAACATGATTTTTTGCTCTTTGTAATGGTATCTTTTCAACAATTCGTTCGAATGCGTCAATCACAGCTCTTATTCCTTGACTTCTCAAGCGAAGAATAATAATTCCTGCATGAGCTTGTACTGAGCTTAAATTTACAAAATCTTTGTCTAATGTTACTAAAATAAAATCTTCTTTGGTACAAAGTGAAAGAAGATCTGTATCGTTAATACCAGAAATGTTTTCAGAAAATACTGTGCTTACAGAATAATTCATTGTTTTGAGAAATCGTTCAAGCCGCAACGGAATGTTTTCATCTAACTTAAAGTGCATTTTATGCCAAGAGTACTATCTCTTCTTTTGCTAATTGTGCTGCATACTGAAGCGCTGCGCTAATATCTTCTTCATGTAATGTTGGGTATTCTTGTAAAATTTCTTTTCGGCTCACTCCTTCAGCTAAATTATCAAGGATGACTGTTACCATCACCCTTGTCCCTTTAATACATGCCTTCCCGTGGCAAATGTCCGGATTAATACTAATTCGTGATGTCATTTTGTATCGATGTTTACTTTTTATTTATAGTTTTCTATTGTAATTTGTACTCAGCTTTCTATTCTACCACGAACATCATCGAAACTTGGATGTTCATGACGCAGTGAGAGATATGTTGTATTTCCTGTTGTTATTGTTTGTCTGACTGGGAGTTGTGGATCATGTCCCTTTCTCTCTACCAAGAGTTGAACGTACCGTGTTCCATCGTCTTTTTCACGGATGAGAAGATGGGGTTCTTCCGTTCCTCGTATCACGCTTATGTGGACGCCATCATTGTCTTTTTGATCTAATTCAGCATGTCGTGTAAGATATTCAGTTATGGTACGTAGTCCTTGTTGTTCATTTGCAGTATAGTTTTCTATTTCTGCTCCTTTATGTCGTATTGGGAGAGTTGCATGGATGTAGGTATTATGACCAACACTATCATATCCTAAAACAGGCACGAAATCTGGCGTTACATCGCGTTCAAAGAGGTCCGCAATATTGTTGAACATCGCCACCATTCCTGGAAATTCTTGTTGATGGATTTGTGGGAAAGGGTATGGGTGGTGGATGGAGTAATTATGTTTTCTTGAACTCCCTTCTTTTGATGTGAGGAATCCTTCGGTTCTAGCTTTCTTTTCGATCCCAGAAAAAGATCTTCCAAATGCTGTTTCCCACTCAGCTCTCATATCTCCCCTTAGATTCTTTTGGAATCCTTTGGGATCATCACCAACTAAATTGCGTAATCGTTCTATATCTTCCTCTGACCAAAGAACATGAATATGTAGTCCTTTTGATTTAGTTTTCACGCCTTCCCCAAGTCCCAAATATCGATAAAAGAATGACCGTGCTGCAGATGTTTGTCTATTAACTTCTCCTACAGTTGTAATTCCATCTTCTGTCTGTTCAAACGTAATATCTTGTTCTTCTGCAAACTTTCCAAATGTATATGTTCCAAGAAGTATTGCTCTGTTATCTTCCAGAGTTTCATCATCAACTTCAGAGAAATAGAATGAGGTGTTCACGTCTTTTCGTTTTCCAATCTGTTCAAAAATCCGTTCTGCAATATGTTCAACAGTATCACCATCATACTTTGCTAATTTGTCTGAGAAAGCACCGTATTTCACTAATGCTCTACGCAGTTTGGTAGTTTGGCGATTATTGTTAGCGATGCCCCTAAATAACGTGTGAAGTCTTGATGAACGATCATCAATGTCATCTAGTGACCTATATCCTTGTACTATTAAGAATAATTCTAATCCTTTTGATCCTCCTATAAACTCTCTATTATGCTCAAGAACTTGCGTAAATTTTTCTGCATTTTCATTCTCAGTTTGTGTAAGTGGAGTAAAATATGCACCTATCTGGCTTCTTCCTTTTAAACAATTCCCTGCGACATCTTCTCGATCTTCATCAGTATAGAAATCATCTGAAAGGTCATGGGGAAAAACATTATGTTCTACTAACGCTCGACGTATACCAGTAGGGCTTGCTTTTTTGAAACCAAGGATAGTTCCAAGTCTTTTTCTAGCATGTCCCCACTCAACATCATCCAGATTTCGTGGCATTTCCTTCCCTATTTCTTCATAATACTCCGCGAGACTGGCACGTAGGTTAATGACATCTCCTGCTTCTACAAATCGTGCTATCTTTTTTAAACAATTCATTTAATCACTTGAGAGTAGTTTCTATATAAATCTTACCTCTCATTAGTTTTACTATCAGAATTAACCTAATTTTCTCAAATGTTTCAGCGTATCCTGAGGACATGTCACTGTCACAGAATCGACGATCGTTGTAGCGGGATAATCATTGCCGCCAGGTTGTGTTCGATCGCCAAAGAATAAAATTGAGTCAAGTTCAACATTATAAATTTTGGAAAATTGTGTAATGCCCCACGCTTTATCAATCCCTTTCTTCGTCACATCAATTGACGTACTCCCTGCAACAGTCATTTCATACTTAGTTGGATCAAGGAGTGTTTTGAGATAGTTCGCCCATACTTGCCGTCTCTCTCCGGAGGGATCATGCGCATCTTTCAAATTTTTTGGTGCACCTCTTCCTATAACAGATAATGTTACTTGTGATTCTCTATTTTGAATCTGATCTTCTTTTGTTGTCATGGAAATCATATTAAATTTTGCAACTAACGTATTTAATGCATCCATGATCTCTTCTTTCTCCTCTCCTGACAAACCATGTGAGTAAATTTCTTCTTGCTTCTCGTTATGCACCTCTATACATTTGGTACCCGTTGTAGGAAGAACGAAATGTTTGTGATCTAAATGAGGAGAAATCATATCTAACAAAAGTGACTTCTTCGTACCAGAAATAAACACGAAGTTGTATCCATTTGCGAGAAGTCGGTTGATTTCAGTGGCCATTTCTGCTGCCATGGGTTGACAACTCTCACTAATCGTGCCATCAACATCTGCAAAAATCCACTTCTTTTCCATGTCTCCTTGGTATGTTTTCTCTTTATAATCGTTATGGAAGATGAAATGTGGAATAATTTCCGATATCTTTATAAATCACCTCCATAAAGTTTCTATCGGACGGCCATAGGGGCGGTGTTCACCTAGCTCCGTTTCGATCCTAGAAGTTAAGCCCGTTTCCGTATTGGTGTGTACTGCGTTTTTGCGCGGGAAATCCAGTAAGCTGTCCACCTTTTTTCTTATATCTTTTTAGTGACTAAATGTAGTGCAGTCGCTCCGTTATCAAATGACGTGACATTTGCGCAGGAGAACCGTACGCTGTCTACCTTTTTTTATTACGTTTATTTGGTGTAGTTACAGTTCTATTCTTACATTATAAAATAATGAATCGGACTTTCAACTTTGTGCAATGTTCTTCCTTCATATACCTCCTTTTCCACAACGCTTTTAAACCATCTCAAAATGCTTCACAACGAGGTGTTTTAAAATTAAAGCTCTGATATTGGCGGCGGGTTACGCAACCCGTTTAGGAGAACTTACCAAGAACAAATCAAAACCATTATTAGAAGTGGCGAATAAACCTATCGTGCAACATATTGCGGATAAGGTACAACAAATACCCGATATAGATGAAATATTTGTAGTCACCAATAACAAATTCTATCAAGATTTTTTGGATTGGAAAAATTCATATGAATCTTCCCTTAAAATTACGATTGTCAATGATAACACGGTGAGTAACGATGACAGACTGGGGGCAGTGGGCGATATTCATTTTGTCATTGAAAACATGAAAGTGAGAGATGATTTACTGGTTATCGCGGGAGATAACTTGTTTGGCTTCTCATTACCTTCATTTGTCGACTATTTCACGGAACGAGAGAACAAATCCATCGTTGCCTTCAAAGATTTGCAAGATCCGTTAAAAGTGAAAGGCCGATATGGTGTTGGCATTTTACATGGAAGTCAAGTAATCGATTTTGAAGAAAAGCCCCAAGAACCACGAAGTACGTTAGCGGCAACGGCGTGCTACCTTTTTTCAAGAGATGATCTGTACCTTGTGAGAGAAGTTGCGGAAGATCTTGGTTGTGACGCACCAGGTAATTTGGTGAAACATCTTGCAACAAAATCAGAGATGCATGGATTCGTCTTTACAGATCATTGGTTTGATATTGGCAGTTTAGATCAGTTAGAAGAAGCAGGGAAGTTGTATGATTCTCCACAGTCATAGTATCCTTGTTCCATACTCTTTATAAACAATTCTCGTGCATAAATCGTTATGAAAATCAGTCTTTTTGGTACTGGCTATGTTGGGTTAGTAACAGGTGCTTCATTAGCAAATCTTGGCCATGACGTGCTGTGCATGGATGTGGATGAATCTAAAATCACGCAATTACAACAAGGTGCAATTCCATTTTTTGAACCTGGCTTGAAAGAGCTCGTGCAACATAACATGCAAGCAGGCAGGTTACGATTTACAACGAATACAAAAGATGCTGTGCAATTTGGTTCTGTCATTTTTAATTGTGTGGGAACGCCTTGCAAGGATGACGGCAGTGCGAATTTAGAGTACGTCTTCACTGTCGCGAAAAATGTCGCAACTCATTCACAAGGATATCAACTCTTGATTAACAAAAGTACCGTACCACCTGGCACTGCGAAACAATGTCATGATCTTATACAGCAAACAAATTCAGAAGCGATGATTGATGTTGTCTCTAATCCAGAATTTTTAAAAGAAGGTGCGGCAGTCCATGACTTCACGCATCCTGATAAAATTGTAATTGGAACAACAAGTGAGCAGGCACGAGGTGTAATGCGAAAAGTCTATTCTGGTCTTGTTCGACCGTACATGAATTTACTTGAAACCAATTGGGAAACAGCAGAGATGATTAAGTATGCGAATAATTCATTTTTACCAATGAAAATTAGTTTCATTAACGAAATAGCGAATATCGCAGATCGTGTTGGGGCTGATGTAAAAACAATTGCGAAAGCATTAGGTATGGATTATCGTATTTCTCCCAAATTTCTGAATGCGGGTATCGGTTATGGTGGAAGTTGTTTCCCAAAAGATATCCGTGCTCTCGTGACGAAGGCGAAAGAGCATGGGTACGATGCCTGTTTATTGAAAAGTGTCGATATTTGTAACACGAGACAAAAATCTGTTATCGTGCAGAAGGTGAAGGATGAATTGGGAGACCTTACCAATAAAAAAGTTACAATATGGGGACTCTCATTTAAACCGAAAACGTCCGATATTAGGGAAGCACCATCGTTGGTTATCATCGAGCAACTTCTTGCGTTAGGTGCAGAAGTACATGTTAATGATCCCATCGCGATAGAGGAAGTGAAAAAAATCTTGGGTAGCAAAGTAACATACCACAATTCAATTTACGATTGTGTGGAAGGAAGTAATGCGATTATTCTTGTGACGGAATGGGACGAATATCGGAACGTAGATTTCAATGTGATAGGGAATTCAATGCGTACAAAAATGTTATTTGATGGTCGAAATATCTATGATCCTGCCTTGGTGAAACAAGCAGGATTTACCTATCATGGTATTGGAAGAAAATAATTATATCTTATCGTATCCCCACATACGTACGAGATCACGTTGCATAATCTGGCTTAATGCCATCACTTCTCCTTTATATTTGTACAGTAATCTTTCACGAAGTGCATGATCTATCGCTTCTCGTTGTTTAACTTCGATTATCTTCCCTTTTATCTTCTGATACAGCGAGTTTGGAAGTATTTTTTTACATGCTTTCCACGCATAGGGAAACGAGACAAGCAATTTCGCCATACGTTTAGATTTAATAACTTTATTTTTATTTTTCACTGTAAATTCTGGTGTGAACGTCTCGAGTTCCAAAAAGAGAAGAAGATCGTTATAGACAGATTGCATATCGTTCTTGAAATCATCGAGAAGGATAATTTTAATTTGTTCCGGTGGAAAATGTTGCTGAAACCGGATGATTTGTTCGCTAAATCTCGCCATGTCATCGTAATATTGTTGCGCAGGACATTTTGAACCTGGCGATATTTTCTTCCCCAATTTTCGGTCTTCCTCTGCGTCTAATGCTGTGCTGAAATCAGTTATATGTTCACTGAAATGCGAGACGAAGTGGGAATGAAGTGATCGTAGAAAGGCAATTGGTTCACGAATCATGATTATTATTTTCGCGTCTGGGTTCGCTTTTGCGATCTTCGCTGCTGCTTCTTTTGAATACAAGTATCGTCCTGACGATCCGTCAAGACCTACCTTTTCTGTTTTCCATTTTTCATAGAGTTGGAGGTATTTCTTGTATGATGTGGTATGATTGTAATAGAACCATTTGTTGTAAAACCGTACTTTTTGAAATGTGTTGACGGAATTATTAACATCTTGACAGAAATAGTTTGGTTCTCGTTCTGTTGGCGTGAAAACGTCCGGATGTTGTACCAATAAATTATACAGTGAGGTTGTTCCTGATTTAGGTGCCCCTGCAATGAAGACGTTAGGTATTTTCATTTTTTGATAAGTACCCCTTCAATTCCTGTAAAAATATTGTTAATAAAAGAATTAAGGATGTATAGTTGTTTCGGAAACCGAATGGTATGGAGGAACGGCATGGTGACCCAGATTTTTCCGTTGAACCGTGCGTTGGTAAGTGTTTGGCTCTTAAATCCTTGCAGGAACATCTTGAAGGTAGCAGGTACAAAATGTTGTTTGTGTGTCGGATCTTTCGCATCCACGTACGTGTATGCCATCGCGGTACGGAACCGTAACTTTCCACCAGGCGCAAGGATACGATGTATCTCTTCCATTGTTGTGACGAAATCATCTAAATTTTCAAGTACGGCGTTACAGAGAATGAGTTTGGCGCTGTTATCCTCAAAGGGATACGGGTATTTGTTGAGATCCCATTTGACATCAGCTTTATCATATCTATTATTATCAACATTGACAAATCCTTTCTTGTAATCTGTCCCACATCCTAGATTGATTCTCATTGATGCTATGGGAAATGAGGCATTTAAAAACGTTTGGAAACAGAGATTATATCTTAATTCGTCTTAACATGGTGGTGATTATTAGCCTCTATATAGAGGTACAACTATCGTTTTCTTGTATCGTAAAAGATATAAAGAACAGGGCATATGAAGCTACATGACTACAGTAAGTGTTGTGATTCCTGCCTATAACTCCGAACGATTCATTTCTCGATGTTTGCACTCGTTAGAAAACCAGCAAACGGATATACCATACGAAATTATTGTAGTTGATAGTTCTAAAGATTCTACTCCTAACATAATTAGAACACATTTTCCGTCTGTCAAGCTAATTCATTTAGAAACCCAAACAATGCCTGGTGCAGGCCGAAATATCGGCGTGAAGGAAGCGAAGGGTGAGATCATTGCCTTCATTGATTCTGATTGTGTGGCGCATCCTCACTGGATTAATGATGCGGTGCGTGACATACGGTCAGGGTATGAAATAGTGGGTGGATCTGTCGCGAACGGCAATCCAGAAACCTTGGTGAGTATTGCGGATCACATCATCACGTTCAATGAATTTCTTCCGTACATGCCGCGGCGGGAAGTACCGTTCATGCCAACATGTAATTTTATTTGTACAAAGAAAGCGTTTCATGATGTAGGTGGATTCTCGGACGATTTGTTTGCGGGAGAAGATACACTGTTTAGTTATCATGCAGCGAAGAAGTACAAATTATTATTTAATCCTGGTATCAGGATACGACACCATAACAGAGATACGTTCAAAAAATTCTTTGGACATCACTACACGTTTGGTCGACATTCTTCCATACTTCGAAAGAGAAATGATCTTCCAGGAAATATTCTTGCACGTATGCCTATCTTAACATTTGGCGCGCCGTTGGTACGATTTCAACGTATTTCGTTCCGGATGATTCGATGGAATCGAAAAATGCTTCCGTCATTTTTTCTTTCCTTACCTCATTTTTCGTTAGGAATTATGGCGTGGGGATATGGTTTCATAACACAAACGTTTTCACGAAAATCTTATAAACACTAGAGAAGGTGACACAAGAATGGCCAAATATAAAATAGTGTATGATCGTGAAGGTTGTGTCGGTGTGCAATCATGCGCCATTCTCGCGGAACAGTTCTGGAAGATGAATGATGATGATAAAGCGGATTTGATCGGCGGAACACAACGTGAAGATGGGAAGTGGGAACTCGAGATTGAGGAAGCCGATTTAGAGAAAAATAAAAAAGCTGCCATCAATTGCCCTGTTATGGTTATTAAAATTCTTGATGAAACAGGGGATGAAATTCCTCTGTAATTTGTTTTCTCAAATGTGGTCTGTCCAAAATGGAATGAAAATGTATACTAGGCCTTCGCAAAAAATGCGCCTCCTTTGGCGCTAGTATACAAAAAGCTTTCATTCTGGACAAAGCCCTCAAATGCATAAGCTTTTTAAGTGGTCACA
>NZBO01000002.1 GCA_002686315.1 archaeon
GGTCTTAATTTGTAGTATATTAGCAGGAATTAATATCTTCGGGTTGATTGGCGGTATCTTAGGATTAGCGGAGTCAAGTAAATAAAATGGCAGTAAGTAGAGCAGGATATATTTTATGTTTGATTGGCGGTATCTTGTCAATCTTTGGGTCGCTTATCATCTTACCACTTGCTATCTGGTTCCTTAGCACCGGTATCTCACTTGGAGATGGCCCACTTCTCCAATTTTTTCCATGGCTGTGGGTTGTTGGCGCAACGCTTGGAATTATCTTGGGAGTACTTATCATCATTGCATCACAATGGATGAAGAAAGAAGAAACTGCGAAGAAAGGATCGATTGTGTGTTTAATATGCGGAATTCTTGGTGCGGGCGGGATTATCACAATTATTGGCGGGATACTTGGGTTAGTGAAAGCTGGCGAGACGTAATTATCTCACAGGTATCCTTGTAAACTTCTTACATTCTAAGCAAGATATGACAACGTTCCCATTTCTCATGCGGATTCGTGCATTCACCCCAGATCGAAGATATTTGTAGCAATGTTTGCAATACTTCCGTTTATACTCACGTGGCATTCTCAATTTTACTTTCATTGCTACTTTTCGCGCTAAGGTCACGTATCTGTTTGCCAATCCTTTATTTTTTGAGAATATGTCATCTGCTTTCGCAAACAAAATAGCAACTCGCTCTTTTGCAATTTCTTTCTGCTTTTTTTTAGAGACAACTGGTTTTGCCATATTTCCTACAATACTTGTTCTTTATTTATTCTTTTTGATTTTGGCAATAATTATTTTCTATAATGAAAACAATTAAATATACCATAACTATACCAGAACAATGCCTGCAGGAAGACCAACCACAAGCAAAATACGTCAAAACATTCTCGAGATACTTCATTACCTCCATCAAGGATATGGTTATGAAATCTCCAAAATTTATAATGAAGTGTTTCCTCCCGTGACGCAACGTAGTATCTATTACCATCTACGGAAAGGTGTGTCACTCAATGAGTTGGCCGTTCATGAGATTAAACACGAAACTGGCGATTTTTCATGGGGAAGGTCAGTTGAGAAGATCTACTACACGCTTGGAAAGAATGCAGAACCGAAGGGCGAGAAACGAGTTAAACAATATTTAACAAAATGCAACAAATTACCAACCCAACAACCTTCGCAAGGAAAGTTTACGCGCTTTGTGCGCAGATTCCGGAAGGGAAAGTAAGTACGTACAAAGAAATTGCGACGGTTTTAGGTATAAAGTCAAGCCAAGCAGTAGGTCAAGCTCTTCGATGTAATCCGTTTTTAGAGAAGGTTCCATGTCATCGTGTTATTTCTTCAACAGGAAACATTGGTGGGTTCAAAGGTCACATTGAAGGAAAGGAAATTACAGAAAAAATAATATTATTACAATCTGAAGGCGTAATAGTTAATGATGCCACGATTGACCTTTCTACGTTTTTACATACTTTTAAAAAGGGATAACATTCGCGTGTCGTATGGAAAATAAGGCATATAATATGTTTGTTACGCATATGAGTGATGACCAATATTGTCTTCTCGTGGAACGTGAGAGAGGGTTAACAAGGCAGGAGCGTCATTTTCTGGAACGTCCCGGAGGCGATATTACTTATATCGCGGATCTTGTTAGACAATTGTGTACTTCAACAACATTATTCCAAGACGTTCTTGACATTACGATTGATGATGGAACATGGAATAGAATTGGTCCGTTTGGCGATGTCTTAGAAAATCTTGTTGATCGACATAACGCGTTGCATTTCCCAGAAGAGATGACGTCTGGATATAAACCGATCCTAATACCGGATAATTTAAATACTGCTCGAGAAAACGAAAAATATGACGCTCGCAACATTCCAAACATTTCAGGCTACCGTCATTAAGAAAGAGAACGTAACACATGACGTTATTGTCCTTTCTTGTAGCGTCCCTACGGATTTCTCCTTTAAGGCGGGTCAATTTATAACATTGATGATTACCAAAGATGGTGAGACAAAACCACGTTCTTATTCTATTTTAAACGCACCATCCGAGACAGGCACGTTATCCTTATGTATCAAAATTGTGCCAGATGGATGGGCATCTGATATTTTTAATATGACAAAGAAAGACGATACATTTCTCGTGAAAGGACCATTTGGTCATTTTGTGTTTGATGAATCTGGGAATGATCATTGGTTTATATGCGGGGGAACGGGTGTTGTTCCTTTCTATTCGATGTTACAAGAATATCTTATCAAACGCGATGATCAGTTCACATTAGTGTTTAGCGTGAAAACGAAACGTGATCTATTTTTCCATAACGAATTTGAAGCATTGGCAAGTACGTATGAAAATTTCACCTATATTCCAACGCTAACGAGGGAAGAGTGGGATGGTGCAACAGGAAGGGTGCAGGAACATCTCCCGGAAGATCTGAGCGGTAAAACCTTCTACGTTTGTGGATTAAAAGAGCTCGTCCTGGAGACAAAAGAGTTACTTATCTCAAAAGGTGTTAGTAAAGACATGATTAAAGTGGAGCGGTATAGTTAGTTCCCAAAAAACAAAAACTTATTAACTCCCCCTTCTTCCCATTTCCTACAAACAACGAGGTGTTTCTATGAAACTCACGACACAATCAGGATTTAATCAAAACGCAGGCGTTCTTACCATTGGTATCTTTGAAGATGGAACCGGCAAACCGGATGGGAAACTTGCAACCGAAATTACACGGGTGAAAAAACAAAAATTATTCTCCGAAAAATGGGGTGAATCATACACAACTGTACTTCCGCCATATCAACGCGTCGTATTTTACGGTCTTGGAAAAAAGAAAGAATTCACACTTGAAAAATTACGGAAAATGTTGGGGAAATCAATCACTGCTACCAAAGCAGCGAAACAGACTTCTCTTACCACAAATCTCGCTGCGGTTACGCCGGGGGATCATGACCTTATTGGTCGTGCGGCAGCGGAAGCAGTTGTCCTTGCAAATTATAAATTTACCAAATATTTTGGGAAAGAAAAAATGCAAAAAGAAGTGGATGTAAAACTCACATCTTTTTCATGGAGTGGATCTACAACAAAGTTTGGTGGCGGTCTTAAAACAGGACGTATCATTGCGGAATCTGCGAATTTTGTACGTGATTTGGTGGAAGACCATGCTGGTTTTGTTACCTCCTCCCACATGGAAAAAATGGCGAAACAAGTTGCTGCAACATCTTCAAAATTGAAGCTACGTGTAATGAACCAACCAGAAATGAAACGACTCGGCATGGGGTCCTTACTTGGCGTGAATGCAGGGAGTGAGAATCCACCTAAACTCCTGATTTTAGAGTATAAAGGTGGCGGGAAAGAAAAACCGATCGCACTTGTGGGGAAAGGAATTACCTTTGATTCAGGCGGATATAACTTGAAACCAACTCGATATATCGAAGATATGAAAACAGACATGGCAGGATCTGCCGCCGCACTCGGAACAGTGAAAGCAATCTCGCAATTAGGTGTGAAAAAGAACATTATGGCCGTAATGGGTATGTGTGAGAACATGGTGTCAGGTCACGCGCAACGGCCGGGTGACATCGTGAAAGCCTATAACGGAAAAACGATTGAGATCGGCAATACAGATGCGGAAGGACGGTTGGTCTTAGCGGATGCATTAGCCTACATCGACGATAAATATTCTCCACAAATTATGGTAGATATGGCAACGTTAACGGGTGCATGCGTTGTTGCGCTTGGATACTTCGCTGCTGCCGTGATGGGAAAAGATCAAAAGTTGATTGATGAACTTATCGCAGCCGGTGCCGCATCTGGTGACCGAACATGGCAATTGCCGTTCTTTGACGAATATCAAAATGCGATGGATGGGTCCATTTCAGATTTAAATAACATTAACCAGAAAGGGAAAGGGTATGAAGCTGGTTCCATTACTGCTGGCGTTTTTTTAAGCAAGTTTGTCAAGAAAGCTCGGTGGGCACATATTGATATTGCAGGTAGTGCGTACTGGGGCGTAAAAGGCGATTATCTTAGTAAAGGGGCTACGGGTTCAGGGGTAAGGCTACTGAGTTATTGGTTGTTAGATAAAAAGTAATTTTTTCTTTCTCTTTTCTATAACAATTAACTTTTTAAACTACCCCTCTTCCCCCATTCTATGGAGAACGTGGTTATTCTTGGAACGGGTGTTGCAGGGTGTACTGCTGCTATCTACGCAGCTCGTGCAAACTTGGCACCTACCTTATTTTCAGGCGAGCAAGATGGTGGGCAGTTAACGTTAACAACTGAGGTAGAGAATTTTCCTGGCTTTCCAGATGGGATCACAGGCCCTAAATTAGTTGAGGCATGTAAAAAACAAGCGGAGAAGTTTGGAGCAAAGTTCAAATATGATATTGCAACAGGATTTGAGGAAATTGAGAGTGGTTTTGAGATTTCCTTTGTGAGTGGCGAGAAAGTTCAATGTAGAACGTTGATCGTTGCAACTGGCGCATCTGCACGGTGGCTTGGCATCCCTTCCGAGGAAAAATATAAAGGGAAGGGTGTCACCACGTGTGCAACGTGCGATGGAGCCTTTTTTAAAGATAAAAAGGTAATTGTGATTGGTGGGGGCGATTCCGCGATGGAAGAAGCGTTATTTTTGACAAAATTTGCGTCATCTGTTACCGTCATTCATAGAAGAGATACGCTACGTGCATCGAAAATCATGCAAGAGAAAGCGAAAGCGCATGACAAAATTGCATTTATCTGGGATTCTGCTGTTGAGGAAATTGTTGGTGAAAAATTTGTGTCAGGTGTGAAGCTTAAAAACCTCAAAACGAATGACATTACAGATTTTGCATGTGATGGTGTCTTCCTCGCAATCGGCCATATCCCCAACACCAAATTTGCTGTTGGCAAATTAGATTTAGATGATCACGGCTACCTTAAAGCAGATAAAAACATGCACACTAACATGAAAGGTGTCTTTGCTGCTGGTGATGTACAGGATACACGATTTCGACAAGCAATTACTGCTGCGGGAAGTGGATGTATGGCGGCAATGGAAGCCGAGAAATATTTAAGTGAGCTTGGGATTGAGTGAATCAATACTTCCTCTCAGAATACAACGGAAACTTCTCACATAACTCCCACACTTTCTCACGAATCTCATGTTGAAGTGACGTATTTTTCATATCTTTAATCACCATTGCCATCCATGTTCCAATAAGACGCATCTCTCCTTCCTTCATACCTTTGCTAGTGACCATTGGTGTCCCTATTCGCACTCCACTTGGCTTAAACGGCGTAGATGGGTCGTACGGAACAGTGTTACAATTGGTGACGATACCTGCATTCTCTAACGCAACTGCTGCTTGCCTTCCTAACCCAACACCAAACGGCAATAAATCAAGTAAGAGTAAATGATTTTCTGTTCCATTCGTCACAAGCTTGATTCCATTTTCCTGTAACGTAGTAGCAAGTGCTTTCGCATTACGCACAATTTGCGCACCATACTCTTTAAATTCAGGGGAGAGTGCTTCCTTGAACGCCACTGCCTTTGCAGCAATCACATTTTCATGCGGTCCACCTTGCATACCAGGAAAGACTGCACGATCAATCTTCGACGCTAAGTTACGTGCCTTAGCGGCCTTCTTTTCATCTAATCCTTCCACATTCGCGAGTCGATCCAGCTTTGTACACATAATCATCGCACCTCGTGGTCCACGTAACGTCTTATGCGTTGTTGTCATCACGACATCTGCATGTGGGAATGGAGATGGATGTACACCAGCTGCAACTAATCCTGCAATATGAGAAATATCAGCGAGAAGATACGCACCTACCTCTTCTGCAACTTTTCTAAAAGCCGCAAAATCAACAATCTGGGGATAGGCAGTACATCCTGCGATGATGATTGTAGGTCGATGTTCACGTGCTAATTTCCTTACTTCCTGCATATCAATTAATCCTGTTTCTCTGTTTACGGAGTATTGCACGGAATTGAAAAATTTGGCACTCGCATTAACCTTATGACCATGTGTTAAATGGCCACCCATATCTAACCGCATACCTAGAATCGTATCGCCTGGCGTACATAACGCATGAAAAATAGCTAAGTTTGCGGGACTTCCTGAATATGATTGCACGTTCACATGTTCTGCGCCAAAGAGTCGTTTCGCTCTCTCAATCGCGATCGTTTCTACTTCGTCAACGTTCGCTTGTCCTTGATAATACCGTTTATGTGGATATCCTTCCGAATATTTGTTGGTAAGGACACTTCCTGTTGCGTCTAACACTGCCTCTGAGACAAAATTTTCGGACGGAATGAGGTTAATCGTTGTTTGTTGCCGCGTTAATTCACGTCGCATCAATTCATAGATACGCGGATCATCTTGGATTGTTTTCATGGTTGTTTCCTCTTATACGTAATTATGGTGAAATCGCTGAATTTCTGCGTATTTTGTACGGAAAATTCTCCTTTATTAAATTTAGGAAAGAACGTATCACCTTCATACTCTTGATCCACATACGAGATGTACATGGTGTCTACGAATGATAACATTTGGTCATAAATCGTCGCGCCCCCAATGACAAACATCTCTTTCCCAAACTCTTTTCCTTTCTGGAGAGCATCTTCGACACTTCGTGCCACTACGACACCTTCCTGTTCTTCCATGGTTCTGCTAATAACAATATTAACTCTGTTTGGTAACGGCCTGTATTTTGGTGGAAGACTGTCATATGTTTTTCGTCCCATGATTACGACGTTACTTGATGTCAATTTTTTAAAATTCTGTAAATCTTCTGGAAGATGCCATGGTAAGCCACCTTCCTTCCCTATGACGTGTGAGTACGTCATACCAACGATTAAGGATATCATACTGAAATTGGCGCGCGGATTGGCGGATGCGGCTCATACCCCTCAAGTGTAAAATCGTCATAGGTGAATGCGAACAAATCTGTCACAGTTGGATTTAATTTCATTGTTGGCAATGCACGAGGTTCACGCTGTAATTGTTCCCGCGTTTGATCAAGATGATTTAGATATAGATGAACGTCTCCTCCCGTCCATACAAATTCTCCTAATTCTAAATTGGTAGCCTGTGCAATCATCATTGTCAGTAACGCATAGCTTGCAATGTTAAATGGTACTCCTAGAAACACGTCACAACTTCGTTGATAGAGTTGGCATGATAATTTCCCGTCTGCTACGTAGAATTGAAAGAGGCAATGACATGGTGGCAGTGCCATCTGCGGTGCTTGCACGGGATTGTAGGCAACGACCAACATTCGTCGTGAAGTTGGATTTTCTTTGATAGTTCTAACAAGGTTCGTAATTTGGTCCACGCCCTGTTCGTTGAAGTTCCGCCATTGCCGTCCGTACACCGGACCGAGCTCACCCCATTGCCGCGCAAACTCGTCATCTGTCTTAATGCACTCCACGAACTCTTTCATTCTTACATGCCACTCTTTGGAATATTTTGGATAGATGTTTGTTAACTCGTTCTTTTCAAGATACGTCTGAAAAGGCCATTCATTCCAGATTTTCACATTATTATCTACGAGATATTTGATATTTGTATCTCCATTCAAAAACCATAATAACTCATGGGTTATTGCTCTCATATAGGTTTTTTTCGTAGTTAACAACGGAAATCCTTTCGACAAATCGAACCGCATCTGGTATCCAAACACACTTCGCGTTCCTGTCCCTGTCCGATCTTCCTTTACTATGCCATTGTCAAGAACATGGCGCAATAATTCGAGGTATTGTTTCATACAATCTCCTAATACATTAAATATTTAAATGAAACCTCTCCAGTTACTAGTGAATATGGTTTTTGCACTATTAGAGAAGCTTGGATTAACCAAAAATGAAGCGAAATTGTACCTCCTCCTCCTTGATCTTGGCTCTTCCGCAACAGGTCAGTTAATAAAAAAATCAGGATTTCAAAGTTCGGTTGTATATCACCTTCTTGGACGGTTACAGGAGAAAGGTGTCGTCTCATACGTCCAGCAGGGATCGCAAAAAATCTACCATGCTGCGAATCCTGCTCACTTTCGTCAACTTCTTGAGCAGCAAGAGAAAGAGTTACAAGAAACAAAAGATGCGTTCGAGAGAGAACTCCCACAATTGGAACAGCGACGACAACAAACAACGTCTAACTCTATTCATATCTATAAGGGGAAGCAAGGATTGAAAACAGCGTTTAATGACATCTTACATTCCGCAACAGAATATTGTGTCTATGGTGGCACAGGCAATTTCACACCTCTCGTTCCAGCATATCAACAATTTTTCGAACAGGAACGTATTAAGAAACAAATCGTGCAACGTAATTTATTTTGTACAAGTGAAACGCGTGAAGATGCAGCACATCAAACAACAAAATATCTCAATCCAGATCATAACTTACCGTTCTCATTTGTGGTATATAATGATAACGTCCTCATTAACATTTTTGACGATACGCCAAATGTGACGATTAAAATTGAAAGTCCAACACTTGCAAACGCCTTCACAAATTTTTTCAACGACCTCTGGGGGCGACAATGAAGTACCTTAACTACCTTTTCTCACTGCAGAATGCAGGATCTAAATATAGTCTTGATAGAATGAAGAAATTAATTGATCTCTTGGGCAATCCACAAAACAAGATAAAAACGATTCATATCGCGGGAAGTAATGGGAAAGGAAGTTGTGCTGCTTTTTTGGACTCGATTTTAACGGAAGCAGGATATAGTGTTGGTGTGTATACAAGTCCTCATTTAATCAGATTGAATGAACGAATTGTAGTAGATGGTGTCCAGATTACAGATACGGAGTTGGAACAATCAGTCAAAACAATTAAAGATATTGCGACAAAACATAAGTTAGAAATTACCTTTTTTGAATACATAACTGCGATTGCATTCATCTATTTTGCCTATAAAGATGTTGACATTGCTATTATTGAAGTCGGTCTTGGCGGCAGGTTAGATGCAACAAACATCATCACACCTCTTGTCTCTATCATAACCAACATTTCGTTGGAACATACCACCATTTTAGGAGATACGAAAGAGAAAATAGCATTAGAGAAAGCAGCAATTATAAAGCAAAATGTACCTTTAGTAACAGCAGAACAAGATAGTACTATTTGTTCTTTATTTACAAAAATCTGTACCGAAAGTAAAAGTATGTACGCGCATATTGATGATGTGACACCATTAACTGAAAATCATGTAGGGAATGATATCCACTACTTCTCTCTCACTGGTAAAATTGGGGGGACGTACAAAATTCAAATGCAAGGTATACATCAAATTACCAATGCACGAACTGCATTGACTGCATTAACATTACTTCCAGAATCCTTTACTATTTCACACGATGCAATTACTGCCGGGTTATTTACGGCAAACTGGCCAGGGAGGTTACACGTACTCTCAGAAAATCCGTTCATTCTGTGTGATGGGGCGCATAATGTTGCATCAATGAACTCGTTAATTGCCTATCTCAAAACGATAAAGAATGAAAAATCAACACTTCTATTAGCATTATCAAAAACCAAAAATAAAGAAGAAATCGTGAAACTCATTGCGCCTCTCTTTAGTAAAATCATTGTCACACAAAGTACTCATATGCCCATGGATCCAAATCTGTTGGCGGAAGAATGCAAGAAGTATTGTGATGATGTTACCGTTATTGAGAATTGTCATGACGCGTTTTTAACCGTAAAAGAAACCATACCTTCCAAAGGAATGCTTTGTGCGACAGGATCACTCTATCTTCTTGGCGATATTTATACTAAGCTTAGTAAGAATGGGACTGCTAAACTTAGTACTAAGATGAGTAAAAAGAATCCACCTATGTAATGGTATGCTTTCTCGCCTTTCTTCTCGCCTTTTAACCTGTGAAGAAACACTTGCGCCATTCTTCCTCCATCTACAATTGGAAGTGGTAAGAGATTAAATAATCCAATTCCAAAACTAAGTAGATATAACCAAAAGAGGAATCCTTTTCCACCCTTTCCTTTTCCATTTAAGACTTCTAGGATTGTATATCCTACTTTTCCAATTCCAGATGTGTAAGCATCTTTCATATCTGCATCGTTTTTAATTTGTGTAATACCAAGAAAACTAGCACCTGTTTGATCTGGATTCTCTGCAAGTGTAAGTGTATACTGTCTCTCAGCTGCTGTAACTATAATGTCATCTCCTGGTCTACTTGAACGGAGTTCACTGGCAAACTCATCGAAAGATGTAACGTCTACACCATTGATACCAGTTACTGTCGTTGCAACTGGTAACCCTGCAGCTTTTGCGGGATACTCACCTTCAACATACTCTGCAAAACTAAAACCAGTTGGTTCAAGCATAGTATCTTGTAGGGGCGAGGTTACAAATGTTAACAAGGCTACTGCGATGACTGCAAGAATAATGTTGGTAAATGCACCCGCTGCCAGGACGGAATATTGTACGATGTCAGATTGTTTTCGCATCGTTTTTTCATCTGGCTCCACAAATGCACCGATGATTGGTCCAAAAAACACAATACCTGTATTTTTGACTTTAATATTATGCGCTCTCGCAACAACGCCGTGTGCGAATTCATGAACAATCGCAACAAAGAAGATCGCAACTAACCAATCCCAAAATGGGAGCACGCCAAGTCCTGGAATGTTCACACCAGGTAGCACAAGCGCAACACCTGCAGTTGCATTTGGAGTAATAATCAGATCAATTACATTTTTGATTAGCATAAACGAGATGACAACCATGCCAATAAATCCGATACCTGTTCCTATGTAGCCAAGAAGAATGACCCATTGACGGAATTTCGCGGAATATTTGTCCATCCATTTCAAACCCCATTTCATTCGGTATAACACAATTATTTTTGCTTGAATATCTAACTTTTTTCGAACAACGTAAAGAATTGCAATAATAACGAGGTAGAATACAATAATAAACTTAAATTGCATAATGAACTCTACAACATCTATCATAGCAGAAATGCTTGTTTACGCCTTTTTAACTGTTTCTATTGTGGATAAGAAGGAGAAAATAAAAAAAGTTTACTTTTTCCGTTTTGGTCGAAGTGCAGTTCCTGCATTCTTCCCTCGTCCTCGGATTTTTCCTGCTTGTACTTTAAGCGGATTTGCTCTAATTTTGCGTTTTGTTTTTCGATCTACAAAAATGTTCTTGAACATTCGTGCTTCAGCTTCTGCGAATTTTACCATTGTATATCTCCTTACTTAACTTGCCGCATGACATTCATTCCCATGATGACCCAAAACAACACTTCCACGCCTTCTTTCACGCTGTCTTTCAATTCATCCGGAATCTCTAAATCAAGCGTTTCATATGTTTCCATGTCCATTACGTTCGCTTTATTTCCCGCAACAGATAAGACTTGTGCTGTTTTTTTCACCACGATAGGCGCTTCGACCTTATCATGTCCTGGCATTACTAAGTTTCGTTTTTTGCCATCAAGCATCCCAACCGCCATCATGTTCACTTTCGCGTGTCCATGTTTGCCCGGTCTACTTGTAGTGGTGTCCGTGATTTTACACGGTGCACCGTCGATGATGATTGTGTCGCCCTTTTTTAAGGAACCAACACTTACCATTTTTTTATCATAGTCACTCATACTAAACCACCTTACTATTTGATTGT
>NZBO01000003.1 GCA_002686315.1 archaeon
AAGGATATCAACGAGGACCTGTTCACATTGGAAAAATTATGATCAATTATCGTGTTTATGGGTGGACAGATGAACAGGTTGCGAAGTATAAAAAGATGAAAGAGAAGGAAACCTTAATGTTATTTGGTAATGTTTCTGCATCTGTCCAGGAAGCAATGAGTGCACTTGGTGATGATTTAACAATTTATCTTGAGCAAGCACGCTCGCAGCGAACACGAAATCCTGTTATTGATGAGAAAAAAGAAGTCAAAGCGAAACCAAAAAAGAGTATTACGGAAAAATTGCTTGGCGATTTTTATACGCCCTCTCACAAAAAGTCCAAGGAACCGAAGGTAGATAAAAAGATGGTACAGAAAGAGATGGCAGACGCGATAAAAGCGAAAGGAATGTTGTTTAATTCGAAAGGTGAACCGCAAGGATTAACAAAATATGCGATGAGTATGTGCTGGCCAGCGTATCACAATTTTAAGAAGTCCCAACGATTAATTACGTGGTAACCTATACTGTATAGACAATTCTTTTATATGGTGTCTATTTTTCTAGAATGTATGACGAAGAATGACGTGAAAAAGCTCCATCCCGCGGATCGAATTAAGAAGTTAAAGCAGCTTGAGCAAGAGAAGAAAAAAGAAATTGAAGAGATGGAGAAGTTAATTGAAGAAAGTCAGCAAGAATTAACGTCCAAGAAAGAATTTAAAGAGAAAGTTCCCATTCCGCAAGTAGCGAGTCGTGATATCAGCGCGTTAAGTGCTGAAGGTCGTGAAATTCTGAAGATGCATCGTGGTATCTCTGAAGTGGGGGATGAAGATGACGTTGAAGAGAAGATTGAGCAAGAGGAGTCGTTAGAGGAGACAGTGTTCAAGGAAGCGCCGGTTGTTTCTCATGACGCTGATGTACGCTATGCGATTCCACCAGATGAATTACAACGTCCCTTAAATCAAGAATATGTGCTTAGTTTAAGTTATGCACCAATTGGTGAATTACGGAACAGATTAACTGATATTTATAATCAAGGACAGACGCAAGGCTATTTCACACAAGATCAGCAGCAGCAAACTCGGGAAGTACTTGCTGGTTTGGAGAAAAAAATGCATTCTAGCGCGTATACAAGTGTGCAGGAAGCAGGCATTCAAGCATCCGAAATTCAAAAAATAGGCGCAAGCATGTTATCGAAGACAGGGTATGACGCGAATGCGGGAAGAACAGAAGTTCGTGGGCAAGATTGGTATAAGGGAGGGTAAACTATAAATACCTCTCCCCATTCATATTTCCAAAGAGGTAACATATGGTACAATTTGGATCAGGATATTTTAACCCGATGGATAGAGGATATGAAGTTCCTACACATCACGGTCATTCCCACGATCACGATAACGGTGCAGCGGGAAGTAACGATGTTGGTGTGTCGATAGGTGAGCTAGGTATGAGTATGGGGCTTGGTCCGATACCAAATGTTAATGCTATTTCTGCCAAATTACGACCGGGAACGAAGAAGTTAGAATTTGTGTTTCTTGGACGGCAGAAAGGATCTGGGCAAGGGCAAACACCTGGTATGTATGGTCTTAAACAACGGCAAGCGTTACGTGAGATGGGAACCGCGAATAGAATTGATTTCACGACACATTCAACCGTAGGCGTGATGGGACTTGCAGGAATGGATCAGCAAGGTAATTTCTCGAAGGCAAGTAAGGATCAATCATTACATGAAGTCCAAAGGGCTATCGAGTTCGCGGCAGATGTCGCGAAGGGTGGGCCTGTCGTTGTGCATACAGGTGAATTTAATAGATCGATAGCCGATTCAAAGTGGAATAAAGATACAAAATGGGCTGGCCAGTTTGAGATGCATCCTGAAGAAGAGGAACGGGCAACGTATCGTGTTGTTGACACGAGAACAGGCAGGTTAATTCAGGAAGCCATGAAAAATAAAAATGTTTCACGGCCGATTTGGAATTTTGCGAAGGAAGGCGAAGAGTATGAAGATTTTGATGGGAACATGAAAAAAGCAGCAGGTCATCGAGATGAGAAAGGAAATTTAATCTATATGGATTATTTTGGGAAACGTATTGAAGCAAGACTGAGAGTCCCGTTATATAATGAAGATGAAGGGAAATTTGAAACGGAGCAATTGAAATGGGCGGATCTACAACGTGAAGCACAAGACATGACACGAGATGCACGTAATATATGGAAGAAATGGAAACGTGGTGAACTATCAGATTCAAAATTTCAAGATTCATATTGGAAACGGTTTAAAGATGTAACATCAGCAGATGAAATAGAAGTTAAACCGGAAGAAGCGTATGTTGTCTCAACATTGGAGACAAGCGCGGCGAATGCACGTGGTTGGGCGCATCATTACGGTGCAGGGTTTAAGGAATCGGTTGAGACGTTAAAGAAGTTACGGAAAGCGTTTACGTTTTATGAGAAATTAGAAGGTATAACATCTGAAGAAGAAAAATGGAAATTAATGAAAGAAGATGGAAGACGATTTACTGATTTGATCCCTGCTGATACAAAACTTCCAACTGTCTTACTCAAAAAATTGATTCAAGAACAGGAAGGACGGATGAAACAGGCGCAGGAGTCAGGTGCGTCCCAGTGGGCGCAGACGGAGGAACAAATTGAAACGATTCGTCACATTCAAAGTGCGGAAACGTACGCATACTCGGAAGCAACCGATGCGTATGCACGTCTTGGTATGAATGCAATGCGGCATACGGATAAGTTAAAAGCGCAAGGTGATTCAAAGAAACCGTTAGCAGTAGCGTTAGAAAACCTCTTCCCTGAATCCTATGGCAGTCATCCGGATGAAATTGTAGATTTAGTGAAAGGATCTCGGAAACGAATGCAGGAAATGCTTGTGCAAAATGGGATGAATAAAGAGAAAGCAATGAAACGTGCGACAGAACATCTTACCATCACATTTGATACAGGACATATTAACATGTGGCGTAAGTATTGGAAAGGTGATCCAAATAAAACGTTGAAAGAGAATGATGATAAGTTTGATGAATGGGTTATTGATAAAGTGAAAGATATGGCACCCTACATTGGTCACGTCCATATCGATGATAATTATGGCTATCACGACGATCATCTTGCGCCGGGAGAAGGGAACACACCAATTAAAGCAATGATTAAAACCTTGAAAGAAAATGGATATAAGGGAGAGATGATTATCGAACCTGGCGCTGATTATACAACGGACACATCAGGATTTAGTTCGGTTACGAAAACATGGCGACATTTTGGCATTCCATTATATGGAACTGGCTCAGGTAGAGCAGGCGGTGGCGGAAGAACATGGAACCAGGTAGGCTATGGATTCTTTGGCCAGAATCAGCCAGCATATTTCACATTTGGTGGGTATTCACCATCGGAAGATTGGACGCTTTGGAGTGGCGTGCCGTTAGAGTAATTAGGTACTTACGGGAAGCGAATACGTTCGTCGTAACGCTAACTCTTTTAATCGAGATAAATTTTTTGCTTTTTGTTTGCTAAATAACTTGTGTGCACTTGGTGTGCACCACGAATGTTGTTGCTCCAAAAAGTACACTTCAAACCCTAACCAAACATCCCAACTTTTCGCATATTCAAATAAATGACATTCCGGGTAATGTAACGTTTCCTTGCGTAAATCTTGCATCCACTCCCAGAATCCTTTCTTGCCTAATGCTGCTAAATCCGCATCACGTAACACCTTTTCAAATTTGGTCACAGGTGTATATTTGAGATTTGTGGAAAGAATGGCGTTCCGTACTGTAATAATTTGTTCCTTACTAAAACCATGTTTCTCCATAAATTCTTCCGCTAAATCTGCACCAATTATTTCGTTCTCTAAATATTGTTTCGTAAACCCGGTATCGTGAAATAATGCGGCGATCGCAACTAAATATGTTTCCTGTTTGGTGAATTTTTCTTTTTTTGCAAGCATCATTGCAGTTGGCACAACACCTTTTATGGTATGTCCTTTTCGATGGTAATAGAACGTTTCATCTAAATTAGCTAAATGTAAGCTTGCTACCTTCTTCGCTTCTTCTACATCTTTTTGCGTAATTATTTTCCCCATTGAGAAGTGAGGGGAAGAAATATTTAACTTACTCTATTCCCCCTTGTATGGGTAGAAAAATAAAGAAAAAAAGGAAGCATTACGCTTCATAGAGGTGGTTTTTGTATAATAAATAGACTAATTCGTCCGTTGTTAAGCCTCGGACATGGCTGTGGAGGTCGTGTTTCATTCATATCACCCTTTATACACATACAAAACATTCCCTTTATTAATCACTTATGTATGACGATTATAGAAGTATGAATTAGACCCATTTACCATAAACTTTTTAAACCCCTCTCTTGATTTGTTACTCATAAGTAAATTACGTGGAGGCGGGTTACAATATTTAGCTTATTTACGACACCAATGTGGTTCCAAGGATGGGACCTTGTATTTGATTTTGTAGGACTTATAGTCGCGTTACTTATTGCAGGCTATAGTTGGCGTCTCTATAAAGTTAATGGGCAGAATAAGTTTGCCTACTTCGCGTTTGCATTTGTGTTAATCGCGATTGGATTGTTATCAAAAGTCTTTACTGATAGTGTTATCTATTTTAAACCGATTCGTGACGTGACAGCTGTTGTTCTTGCTCCAGTTGCAGGGAAAGGATTATCGTTATCACAGTTATATTACCGTTCTGGGTTCTTTATTCAGATGGTGTCAATGCTTGGTGCGTGGTTATTGATCTTTTTCATATCACAGAAAAGCAGACAACGATTGCGAAGATTCCATGAAATAAGTCAGATTGGCTTATTTGTCTATCTTGTATTGTTGGTGAGTGTTGTCAGTAACTTTAACGCAGCCGTGTTTTACTTAACATCGTCCGTGTTACTTGGAATTATTGTCTTAAATTATTATAAAAATTATCTTAACACAAATAGAAACAAAAATGCGTTCAATGTGATGGTCGCATTCATGTTTATCCTTGTTGGAAACCTCTTTTTAGTCTTTGTGTTTTTACAGGAAGCACTCTATGTTGTGGGAGAGTTTTTTATGTTAGTAGGGTTTTTACTCATATTACAAACGTATCATAAGGTGACTCATACATAATGGCAGGCAGACGAAGTAGATTAGAATTGATTTTTGACATTCTTCTTGCTATTCAAAATAAAGGTGGTGTCATTAAACCAACACATTTAATGTATAAATCGAACTTATCACACAAATTGTTAAATAATTATCTTGAGGAGTTGTTAGAGAAAGAGTTAGTTGTTATCCGTGAAGAAGAAGCGAAAAAGAAAAAGCAGAAAAGTTCCAAGAAAGTGCACATTACCGATAAAGGATTAAGTTTTCTGGCAGAATTTCGTAGGATGCGAGAGTTTACGGACGCGTTTGGGTTGTAAGGGGCTTAATTTCCACTTTTTCGCAATCTAAAATAGCGTTTAGATCTTCCACCACCAATTGCTTTCCAACTGTAATCAATTATCGTTTCTGAAGCTCCTTTCATCATTTCACCGAATTGTTGTTTTGTAGGCCTTCTTCCTTCTGCATTTGTGGACATGCGTAAGCGTAATCCATCCCATTTAACTTGGACTACCATGCTAAAATCATCTCGTTTATATCTGTACGTACCTTCAGGAAGATCTATTTTCCTTTTTGCAATCTTAATAAGTTGTAGGCAACGATTCATTATATGTAATCGAGGGACATCATTATCAAGTTCTTTTATTGTTTCTAGAAGTGCTTTATATCGCTGATAAATTGGTTTAATATCCTCAAATCTATTTTCTAGGACAGCAGCCTCAATTGAGTTAACGTACTCCTTAACTCGTTTTACTGCTAGTCTGGCAACTTCTTCTGTTGCTGCTGTAATTTTCGCTGACCGACCATACAAAGCTCTTGCCAACTTTCTAAATAATTTGAGTTCTCTCGTATATTCGATTATTTCTTTCTCTGCTTCCTCAAATTTGCCACTTTCAATACTCACTTCAATATCTCGTGCTAAGGATAGAAGATATGCTTGAAGATGCATCACAATTGGAGGAAGATCATCTTTTGTGGCCGTATCAATTTTTGCTCTAACTGTTTTTAATGAAGTGAGATATGCTTTCTTTGCATGAAGTGTCGCAGTCGATTCAACGGCTCCGGCAGGGGAAGAAAATGCAATATTACCTGCTAGAAGAAGAAGTGTTATTGCTCTTCTGAGTCTGCTCATGATCTACATGAATTAATTAGTTCTTATATTTGTTTCTATTTTTGACCTTTCTCTTTAACAACACTTTTATACTTAATTCCTTCTAAAATAGACAATGAACAAAAAGATTACTGTTGGGGTTGATGAAGCCGGTAGATCTAGCAACGCTTAGTTGTTAGAGCCGTGAGGTCCCGTCCTTGGCCCGTTAGTCATGGCAGCGATAGCGGTAGATGACAAAGCAGCGCAAAAACTGAAGTGGATGGGTGTGAAAGATTCTAAATTATTAACTGCAAGTGTGAGGGAAGATTTGTTTGAACGTATCAAAGATGTTGTTGTTGATTTTCGTGTTGAAGTTATTGAACCAGATGCGATTGATCTTTCGTTAGCAGAATCAAATTTAAATTGGTTGGAAGCAGATACCTCTGCGCGAATGGTGTCAGAAATGAATCCAGATGTCATTGTGCTTGATTGTCCTTCTGTGAATATTCTCGCGTATAAGAATTATGTTGCGTCAAAATTGCCCCCTTCCGTGAAAAAGAAGGCACAATTAATTGTGGAACATAAAGCGGACGTGAATTATATCTCTGCTGCAGCTGCATCAATTGTTGCAAAAGTTATTCGTGATAAGTATATTGAGAACATTAAACGTGAGACGGGGATCGATTGTGGTTCTGGGTATCCATCGGATCCGAAGACGCAAAAGTTCTTACGTGACTACCACGATCAGTATCCTGAGTATTTCAGACGAAAATGGAAATCGTATACCAACATGATTGAAAGTAAGAAGCAAATGAGTTTAGGTCAGTTCTAGTGTAATCTTTTTATACCAGTTGGTATTACTTATTCTATGACAGTATTTACCAACGTTAACAAAAATGATCTTGACACCTTACGCGAGTTAGGATTTCATGATGAAGATCCTAAAACGATCTATGAAGTGGCGAGGTTACGAAAGAATAATATTTCTGTTGTCTACTATGAATCTCGTAAATTACTTATTCAAGGAAAGGAAGATGCTATTAAGAAATTCTCGACAAAATTGCGTTCTCTTGGTATCGGTAAAGAAATGAAGAAAGAAGTGTTTCGAAAAGAGGAAGGATGGGTCATTGGGAGTGACGAAACGTTGAAAGGAGATACGTTTGGCGGGCTTGTTGTTGCGAGTGTGAAAGCAGATGGAAAACTGCGAATTGAACTTATGGCCCTTGGCGTTGCGGATAGTAAACGGTTGAAAGATGAAGAGATTATGGAAATGGCGTATAAGATTAAACGTCTTGTCCCTTGTGAAATACGTTCTGTCTTACCTGAAGAGTATAACAAATATGATGGCGTGACACCGTTGTTAAATCGATTGCATAAAGAGTGTGGCGATTATCTTAAACCTGGAACGCATGTTGTTGACAAGTATCCTGGATGTAAAGTAGGTGATGTGCAAGAAACGAAAGCGGAATCCAAATATCTCGAAGTGGCGGCAGCGTCTGTTCTTGCTCGAGCGGCCGGGTTAGCGCAGATGCGTTTTTTATCAAAAGAAGCAGGATTTGATTTGCCGCTTGGAAGTACACATGTTTCTGATGCTTTAGAACGGTTGAAAGAAAGTGGGAAGGATTTCAGAAAGTTTACCAAGATGCATTTTAGGAATGTTCGAGCCTTTCTTGAAAGGTGAGAACGTCCAGAAAAGACCTTTTCTGAGAATGTGAAGGCGTTTTTAGAAAAGTGATGCTACTTAATTCTTTTTAATGCTGGAACAAACGCGAGCAGAACTACAAACAGTGAGCCAGCTGTTACCATAAAACCTAACCTATACGAAACATTCATCACATAACCAATTGAAAACGCAACCACAAATTGGAATATTGTTTGAATTTGATTTGCAACAGATACCATTGTTGCCTTATAGCGAGCATCTGTTATGCATGATGCGAAAAAATGATTTATTATTATTTGTCGTCGTCCCCAAAAATATCCGGTAATCAGTGCGAAAATTGTTCCTACAATGTATGGATTTGTGAAAAGAGTTGTCAATAAAAATAAACTAGGGAATATAATCACATCCCATTGTAAAAGTCGCTTGACACCAATTTTCTCTTCTAAGACATGTGCGTTGTGCCCAATCAAAAACCAGAATACTCGTGATAATGACATGACGAGACCTACATAAATTATGGGTAAACCTAATACTTCTAAATATGGGACACGGAACGGACCAACACCAAACATGTATCCACCAAGAATACCAATAAAGATTGCAATCATGTAAAAACCAGGTTTTGCAGCGCGATGTATCGTTTTGATAAGATTTGAGAACTTTTCAGGTGCTGCCGCAAATTGCTGTGGCGGCGGTGTTAATGACAAAACAACAAATAAGCCCATAATATCAAACACTATGTTGATTATAAGTGGTATTTTTATTGATATGGTTGTTGTGAATGGAAGGAGGGCAACAAGAATTGCACTTACAATGGAAACATTCGCTAATAGTTTACTCATAACTTTGGTATATTCTTTCTCTCTTCGTAATGCTGTTAACGTGTTGTGCATAAAGGCAGATCCCGTCCCTGAATGGAAGGAAAATCCAACACTCATCAAGACTGAACCCACGATAAACAAAGGTAATGAATTTGCGAGTACAAAAGCGACTAAACCTAATGTCATCAATATTTTTTCAATCACAAGCGTTTTTTTGTGACCTATGCGGTCTGCGATATATCCACTTGGAATTTCAAAGAGGAATGATGCGAGGTATCCAAGGCCAGCGTAGATCCCAATTTGATGTGCTGTCGTATTTGGAAGTGTCAAAAAATAAATCGCAAGAATAGGGATGAAATGACGCCGATGACTTATTTCGTAGAGAAGATACTTCCAAATGTTAGATTCAAGTTGCTTTCTTGTTGCGTCCATCGTTACTAGCATACCATACTCGATAATTTTATAAACATTCCTTTGCTTGTTATTCATATGCCAGACATGCCAGAGATGAGTGAAGAACAGCGAAAAGAGTTAGAGGAGAAACTCAAAAACATGTCGCCTGAAGAAATTGCGGAACTTCAAAAACAGCAATGTATCTTCTGTCAAATTGTGTCTGGGAAAATTCCGTCTAAAACAATTTATGATGATGATAAAGTTCTCGTAGTACTAGATATCAATCCTGCCACGAAAGGACATCTTCTTGTTATTCCTAAAACACATTATGCTATCATGCCGCAAATACCTGATGAAGAGTTAGGTCATTATTTTGTGGTGAGTAAATTTTTATCGCAACTACTTTTGAAGAATATGAAAGCGACTGGTACTAATTTGTTCATCGCGAATGGACAAGCGGCAGGTCAGCGAGCGCAACATTTCATGCTGCATATCATCCCGAGGAAAGATGGTGATGGTATTCTAGATGCAGAAAGTAAATTGATTGAAGCAGATATGGTCGCGAAAGTGATGGAAGGTGTCAAGCCAAAATTGTTTGAATTACTTGGTGTGAAGGAAGAAGTGCAGACGACATTAGAGAAAGATGAAGATGATGACATTGAAGAGGAAACAGATGATTTAAGTGAGGAAGATGATAATTCAGAACCTGGAGAGGAAGATAATGATGAAAAGTCTGAAGATGAAGACCAAGAAACTCAAGAAAATGATGATTCTGAGGACGGTGTAGAAGATGATGAACAAGACGACTCCGAGGAATCAGAAAAAAATGATGAATCTGACGAAGATGAAGGTACGGAAGAAGAAGATTCAAACAAGAAACCTACTAAAGACAAACGGAAAGGAGGAGATGACGTGTCATTAGATGACATTGCGAATCTATTTCAATAATGAAATGCGACTATTGTGACATTGTGGAAGGTATCGGGAAATCACAGATTTTGCATCAAGATAGTGAAATCGTCATCGCCATACGTGATCATGTCATAACACCAGGTCAAATTACTGTCTTCCCCAAAAAGCATTACACGATCATGGAACTTGTTCCAAAGAAATTACTTGCAAAATGTGCGGCCATCGCAAATAAGGTGAGTGTTGCCGTCTTTGATGGTCTCGGAAGTCAAGGAACAAACATTCTTGTGCAAAATGGACTTGGTGCAGGACAGAAAGTACCGCATTTCGGGATTGATATTGTACCAAGAATCGAAAATGATGGTGTTAATTTGCAATGGGAACCAACACAGTTAGAAGAAGTGACCATGGATCTGGTATTTAAGGAGTTGAAGAAAGAAGCATCAGAATTTGTGAAAAAAGGTCTCGCGGGAAAGGAAGAGAAGGAGATTATCGTGGATGAAGGTGACACGGAAATAGAAGTGGAAGAAGGAAAAGATAATTATTTGTTAAAGAGTTTGAAACGGATCCCATAACTTTATAAAACCACATTTCTCTGAAATAAGCATGGATATTAGGTTCTACCCTTACGATTTTACGTACAAAGTTCGCAATGATACAACCTACATGTACCTCTTTGCGCGAGGTGAGAATGGAGA
This sequence comes from archaeon, assembly GCA_002686315.1. Lineage (GTDB taxonomy): Archaea > Nanobdellota > Nanobdellia > Woesearchaeales > GW2011-AR9 > UBA11998. The sequence goes on from NZBO01000003.1 coordinate 10,649, forward strand.
GAAAATAATTGTGAGACATGAACATCTTCCTGCGTTCTTTGCAACATCTGTGAATATTAACAAAGTGGAATTTGAAAAGCGACTTGCGACATTACAAATAGATGCAAAAGGCAAGGTTGCGAACGTTCTCAAATATGAAATCGTGAAAAAAGACTTGTTAGGGGAAACGAAAGAGTTTTACAAAATAACGGTGAATTATCCAAAAGCTGTTCCACTTCTTGCGAAACAAATTCAAGAATGGGGTATCACGTGTTACGAGCGTGATATCTTGTTTACACATCGCTACATTCGTGATATGGGTATCGTTCCCATGACGTTAGTGGAAGCAGAAGGAGATTTTATTGACGATACGTATTGTCGCGTTCCTGTTTTTGCGGCAACATCCGTAAAACAGCTGGAAAAGAAAGCGAGGGAAAAATGGAACGTGCTCGCGATTGATATTGAAACATACGCTCACTCTAAAGAGATTGACATGATCAAAAATCCAATTTTAATGATTGCATTCTATGGTAACGATTCGAAAGGGACCATCTATAAAAACATTATTACGTGGAAAGATTGTGGTCATCCTGACGCGGAAGTGCTGAATGATGAGAAAGCGATGTTGGAACGGTTTGTGGATATTCTAAAACAACAGCAACCAGATATTGTCACTGGCTATTTCACGGATGGGTTTGATTTTCCCTACATCCAGGAACGTTGTGAGAAATGGGGTGTGAAACTCAACATCGGAATTGATGGATCATCGTTATATGTTCGAAAACGGCAAGGATTCCGTGATTCCGAAGCAAAAATTGCCGGTATGCTGCATTTAGACGTGCTTAAATTTGTGAAAAACATTTTTGGAAAAAATATGAAAACTGATTCCTATTCACTGAACTCAGTTGCGAATGAATTGCTTGGCAGCACGAAGCATGACGTCAATTTAGATGAATTGTCTACCGCATGGGATAAGGAAGATCAGACAAAATTGAAGACGTTTTGTAATTATAATCTGCAAGATACTAAATTGACATATGAATTATGTGACATGTTACTCTTTGACATGATTGAATTTGGGAAAATTGTGGGTGTACCTGTCTATGACGTTATTCGTATGAAATTTTCTCGGTTAGTGGAAAGTTATATTTTGAAACGAGCGATGGAATTTACCGTTCTTGCACCAAACAAACCAGGTGATGATGAACTTGCACAACGTATGAATGAGTCTATTAAAGGTGGATTTGTCTACCAACCGCAGCCAGGATTATATGATGATGTGGTGGTGTTTGATTTCAGATCATTGTATCCTACAATCATTACATCGCATAACATCTCGCCAGAATCATTCAAGAAAGATGGTGCCGCAAAAATTGAGGTTCCCGGAATGGAAGGCTATTGGTTTAGTACAACGAAAGCGTTCCTTCCACGCGTTCTGGAAAATCTAATTACCATGCGAATGGAACTTAAAGAGAAGATTGCAACTGCAACGAAAGCAGGGAAAGATGTCTCGTTCCTTGAAGCTCGTTCATACGCGTACAAAATTCTTGCGAATTCATTCTATGGCTACCTTGCATTCTACGGTGCGAGGTGGTATAGTATTGAATCGGCAGCATCAACAACAGCGCTTGCACGCCATTACATTCAAGATACGATCGGTAAAGCAGAGACGAAAGGATTCAAGGTCGTGTATGGAGATACCGATTCCTGCTTCTTTACACTTGACGGGAAAACAGTGGATGACTCTTTACAATTTATGGAATCAATCAATAAAGATCTTCCCGGGTTAATGGAACTTGAGTTTGAAGGGTATTTCCCTCATGGTATCTTTGTTGCAATGAAAGGAGTGGACAAAGGTGCGAAGAAAAAATATGCCCTTATTCGCAAAGATGGTAGTTTGAAAATTACCGGATTTGAAACAGTGCGGCGTAACTGGTCCAAACTTGCGAAAGATGTGCAAGCAGAAGTCTTACAATTAGTCTTATCCGGGAAAAAAGATGACGCGATTGTGTACGTGAAAAAAGTTATCCGTGATTTGGAAGAAGGAATAATTGAGAATGAAGTGCTTCTTATGCGAACGCAACTTACTCGCGAATTGTCAAAATATAAGGCATTGTCACCGCATGTCATGATCGCGAGAAAATTGGTTGAGAAAGGTGAACCAGTTCATGTTGGGATGATTATTGAATATGTGGTGGCGAAAGGAAGCGGGTTGGTTCGTGATCGTGCTACGTTATTGCAAGATGTTCCACAAGGCGGGTATGATGCAAATTATTATATCACACACCAAATCATCCCTGCTGTCTCCCAAATTTTGGCTGTATTTGGTGTGAGTGAGGATTCACTTCTTGGAAAAGCGGAACAGAAAGGGTTGGGTTCATTTTTCTGATTCATAAGGCTTATAAACTAGTTCCTTCTAAGTAGTAGTATGGGAATATTTACAACAGCACCATTTATATTTGAGCTTTTACTACTATTTTTTATCGTCATCTTTTTTCTTGGAATTAGAATAATTCGGCCGACGCAGCGAGGTGTTAAAGAACGACTTGGAAAATATAACAAATTCTGTCGTCCCGGATTTAATTGGATCATTCCTATCGTCGATAAGATGTATAAAATCAACATTACGGAGCAGATGATTGATGCAGAACCACAGGAAATTATTACGAACGATAATTTGAATGCACGTGTTGATGCACAGGTCTATTTTCGAGTTAAACCTGATGAAGCGAATGTCAAAGGATCACTTTATAATGTGAATGATTACGAGTTTCAGATAGTTAATTTAGCACGAACCACGCTACGTAATATTATTGGAACCTTAACCTTAAAATCAGCGAACAGTGAACGGGATAAAATTAACGGTGAGTTAATGGTAACCTTGAAGAAGGAAACACACAACTGGGGTCTTGAGGTTGTTCGGACAGAGTTGAAAGAAATCGACCCGCCAAAAGATGTGCAGGATACCATGAATAAAGTTGTGAAGGCTGAGAATGAGAAAATTGCCGCAACAGATTATGCAACCGCTACCGAGATTGAGGCAGATGGTGTCAGACGAGCAAAGATCAAAGAAGCGGAAGGGTTCAAGCAAGCTGAGATCTTAAAAGCGCAAGGTCAAGCGCAAGCAATTAAACTTGTGAATGAAGCAGCAGATAAATATTTTAAAGGTAATGCAAAAGAGCTTAAAAAACTTGAAACGGTGGAAGCGTCACTTATGCATAACGCGAAAATAGTCTTACCATCAGACTCAGAGTTAGTAAACGTTATCGGCGATTTGGCTGGTGTTCTTCCTTTGAAGAAAGGGAAGAGGTAATTTCTTCTTTTTTTCTTTTTAAAGATAGATTTATATAGATTCGCCATGCATTGAGTATTATGGATATAGGCGGACAAGCGGTAATTGAAGGCGTCATGATGCGGAATAAAGAAAAATTCGCTGTTGCAGTTCGGTTACCTGACGGCAAAATTAAAATCAAGAAAGAGAAAAGCACCATTTTCCCCAAATTCTTAAACATTCCATTTCTACGTGGTTTTATCGGCTTAGGATATATGATGTATGATGGTATTCGAGCACTTGTATGGAGTTCCAACCAGAATTTGGGTGAGGAAGAGAAATTAAGTAAGAAAGAAATCGTGTTTACTGTAACATTATCATTGCTTGCTTCTGTCATATTTTTTGTGGTGATACCCTTCTTTTCTGCACGCTGGATTCAATCTGAAGGAGTTTTGTTTGATGTTCTTGACGGAGTTTTCCGTGTGGTATTACTCTTAGTGTATCTTGTTGGTATCTCGTTCATGAGTGATGTAAAGAAATTATTTCAGTACCATGGTGCGGAGCACAAAGCAATTTATTGCTATGAATCAGGTAAGAAGTTAACAGTGGACAATGTCGCGACATTCTCACGGTTCCATCCACGATGCGGAACAACATTCCTTTTCTTACTTGTGTTCCTCTCAATCGTTATTTTCACCTTCATTCAAGGGCCGTTATGGATTAAGTTAGGTGGTCGCATCTTGTTATTACCAGTGATTTCAGGCATCGGCTATGAGATCATTAAGTTGGGTGGGAAGTTCCACCATACGCTTTTTTTTAGGGTATTACTCGCACCTGGTCTTTGGTTGCAACGTATCACAACCAGGGAACCAACCAAAAAGCAACTGGAAGTTGGTATTGCGTCACTCAAAGCTGTTGTTGACTAATAGCGAAATGTGTCAACGCTCGTTACTACTTTCTGTGACAAGGCATGTTTATATAATTCGTTCTTTTCATTTTATGGGTGGTTGATCTAAATTTATCTGAGGAGATTTCTCACGCAGCGAGGGAGTATAGATTTTGTGCTGTTGTAGGTGCAACATATCGTGAAGGAATGCTAGGTACAACTAAATCAGTTATTGGATTGCGAGAAAGATGTCGGTTTTTAGGGAGACGTGTAACTGTTGATACGGGTGCTGTTTGCTTAGACGTTTATAGTTCTCCAAAGGAAGAATTAAGGTTTCTGGTTAGGACTGGGTTGCACGATGCGACATTATTACACGATGCCGTAACAAATATTCGACGAGAAGGAAATTTAGATGAATCAACACTTCAAATCCTCCTTTTAGCGTATCAACAAGGGACAAAACCGTGGAATGGACAGCGACTTCGTCGCATAATCGCAAGAACATCGAATGGAAGAAGTTCTATGGAATCGAAATTAAGTGAAGAATACCTTCGAAATACCAGACGAATTAAATCAGCTGTTGGATTTGCCTACGTTCACGCATTGCTGGAAGCTGAGCTTGGCGATGAAGGATTTGTTATAGAGCATGCTGATCATGGAAATTTTTTCTCACCCTTTGTGGTAGCGGGAAGAGAACACCGTTTTAATGCGTTTCTTAATAGATATAAACCTCCTAAAAGACAACAACGTCTTACGAACGCTACATAATCTCGCTCACATGTTCGTTTTTCCGAACACGTAACACATTTTCAACGAAACTCTCTATCTTATTTTCATGACTGACGATAATTGTTTGACGTAACTGTAATGCGTCAAGCACGTCCCGTACTTTATCAAGTTGCTGTGCTGAAAACCCGTCTGTTGGTTCATCTAAAATGAGCAGATCTTTTGTTGTGATGTGATGAATAACGTCATTGATGACTCTGTTTAACGCTAACCTGTATGCCAAACTTGCAGATGTTTTTTCTCCACCACTTAAATTAGTAAATGAGACTTCATACCCATTTTGTTCTATTATTGGTGAGAACGCATCATCAATTCGCGCGTGAATTGTATCATCATCAATTAAGATACTAAACCACTCTTGGAAAAGGTCGTTAAATAATGAATGGATACGTATCATAACATGTTTTTCGATGATTGTGGTAGTTGGAATAAAACATGTATCAAGCCAGTGATACGTTTCTTTCATACGAACCCGTGTTTCATAGATCGTCGTGAGATTCAAAACCTTCTTCGCAATTTCTCCTTCATTTTTTGTGGTATGTGCCTGCTCACTTTGTAATGCCGCCATGTGTACTATCAGTTCTTTCTCCTGTTCACGTATCGACGTTAGTTCTTTTCGCCAATACGCAATTGCATCACCAAACTCTTCAGACTCTTCAATGATTTTTCGTGCCTCGTCACTTTGTTTTTGTATTTTAGTGGTTGCATCTAGAACTTCCTTCTGCTGTTTTTGGAGGGATCCTAATTGAGATTGACGTACCGTGAATGCTCGTAGTTCATCCATTTTTGTTCGAAGTGTGGCAATTTCTTGTGAGTATATTTCGTGTTTATTGGTCTCTTGCAATACGGTGAGCTGTCCCATTGCCCGATTATTTTGTTGGACTATTTCAATAAGTTGTCTTTTCTTCTTTCCATGCTGCTGCTCTAATTGATTCAAATGATCTATTTCAACGCTCAGTTTTGTGATCATTGATTCTTTTTCGTGAAGATCTGCACGTTTGGTTATATATGTTCCATATTCTTCCTGCACCTTTCTTAACTCTTCTTGTAATCGTGTTTTCATCTGCGTTGATTTTGAAATGTCGTTCATTGCCTCATTATGAATTGTCTTTTTATGTTCCTCCCCAACATGTTGCAAGCAGGTTGGACATTGCTCTAACGATTGAAGTTGTGTTTGTCTTTCTGTTGCCTGTGCGATCAACGTACCGTGTTGTGTGAGTGTTATGGTAAAATCTTCTTTTTTCTTGTCAAGCTTGGTGATGTGTGTTTCGACCATCTCTTTTTGTCTCAACTCTTCTTGATACTGCATTTGTTTCGTCTTTTTTTCAGGTAGAACGGTTATTCTTGCTGCGAGTTGCGCAAGTTCATGTTGTGATTCCCTTATTGATTTTTGACATTGAGAAATAGTTTGCTGTAATTGTGCTTCTTGTTTCATACCGTCTTCTCGTGCATGTTCTTTTTCTTTTATGTGCCGTTCTAATTCTAGTACGTTCCCGGTAGGTTTTGTTCCTAATTGCGATTGTAGCGTTTCTATTTGTTTTTGAAGACGTTCTTGTTGTCCTCTCTTTTCTTGCAACGTTGCCATGCTCGTTTTGTACAATTCCTGCGTTTTGTGAAGGTGACGTTGCTTTTCCTCCATCTTGTTACTCTCTTGTTCTGCGTGAAGACGTTTCGTTGTTACCAAATCTATCTTTGGTTGCAATGTTGTTATTTGTGTTGTAAGCATTTTCAAACGCTGCCTAATTTCTTCCAACCGTTGTTTTTCTGGTTCAAACGGTTCAAGCATTCCCGTCATTCTGGTAAGTTCGGCTCGCGTCGATTTGAGATAGAGTTGCATGTTTTCCCGAATTATTTTATACTTATCAATATTGAATATTTTACGAAGAACGTCTAACCGTGTTTCGGCATTGTCTTGTAAAATGAGTTTCATCGTTTCTTGCGGTGTGTAGACTGTATACCGGAAAATGAAATTTTTGTTTTTACTTACCAGCTCAGTCGGATACCCAAGAACATTAATGATAGCAGATTTAAGCTCTACTGCAGTAAGATCTTTCTTCACACCATTTTGAATGATGTGACCAGGAAGTTGTTTAATGCCTGCTTTCTCTTTTTTTAAGTTACGTTGAATGGTAATATCCTGATTCTGGATTTGGAATCTTAACGTCACAGAACTTGAGATAGTTCCCTTACGCATTAAAAGTTCGCCAGGGAGATCTGGCCTTGACGTGCCAAACAGGGCGAATTCGATTGCTAACAGAAGGGACGATTTCCCACTTCCAATATCGCCAGAGAGAAGTGTGGAACCTTCCGTGAAGTTTACAGTTTGATTTTCATAGGAACGAATGTTACGTAATGTGAGTTCTTTGAGAAGCATGTTTCTTTCGTGTTGTGGTAGTTTATATGAATTATTGTGGTGGAAATGCACAAACCTTTAAATAGCACTCTTTCTTCTTTATATATGGTGATTATATATGGCAGATACTGACAATACACAAGCAATGTTACCGCATCTTTTAGGTTTATTTACATCATTCATTGGACCGCTCGTTCTTTATTTTGTAAATAAAGAGAAAAATGATCCAATTGTGATGGCGAACACCAAACATGCACTCAATTTCCATTTAAGTTTGATGATTTATGCTATAGGAGCGTTTATTTTGACTGTAACAATCATTCTAGCAATAATTGGAATACCGCTGTTGTTTGCGATTGAAATATTAGGTCTTGTGACGGGCATTATTGGATCTATTCGAGGATACAAAGGCGAAGTATACAAATACCCACTCGAAATTCAATTTTTTAAATAATTTTTTTTCTTTCCATAACATTTTTAACCTTGTAGCCTATCTACAGTTATATGAATACAACCGCCTTTCTTGCGTTATGTACAAGCAGAGGGTATTCCAGCGAGCAGAAAGGTATTTTTGGACGAGCTATAACTGTCGCGAACTCCGTTTTACACGATAAAGAAAGGTTGGCGGGTGACACGTTCTTTGATCATAACCTCCGTGTTGCTGCCATATTAGCAGAAAATAAATCGGATCCTGACATTGTAACAACAGGGATTTTGAATGGTGTTTTAAAATATACAGGTAGCGCGTCGATTGTTGACCAGTTTGGGAAACCTATCGTCGAATTGCTTCATGGTGTGGAAGATATTAGCGCGATTAAAAGTAAAAATCCGCAACTTGAAGCTGATTCGTTACGTAAAATTTTGCTTACAACATTGAAAGATGTTCGTGTCATCATTGTCAAACTTGCATCCAAAGTTGAGAATTTACGTACCATCTCATCCCTTCCGGGAAGGCAGCAAAAAAAGATTGCGCAAGATGTCCTTGACATATATGCACCTCTCGCAATGCGGCTTGGGTTAGATAAAATAAGAGTGCAATTGGAGGATTTAGCCTTTAGTGTACTTCATCCTAAGAAATATGGCGAGATACGTAATTATATTGAAGAATCGAGGGAACAACGTGAACGAAATGTCGAGGAAGCATGTACACTTATTTCTTCTCTCGCGAAAGGAAAAGCGACAATTTTGAAGATCAAAGGACGGCCAAAACATATCTATAGTATTTTTAAAAAGATGAAAATACGTGGTGTAAAACTTGATCAACAATACGATTTACTGGGTATTCGAATCATTGTTAAATCGGTGAAAGATTGTTATACGTTACTTGGGTTACTTCATCAACACTTTCAGCCGATCCAAGGTAGGTTAAAAGATTACATTGCGAATCCAAAATCAAATTTCTATCAATCGTTGCATACCGGTGTGTTACTTCCAGGTACAAAACGACTCGAAATTCAAATTCGAACACCTGAAATGGATGAGTTAGCGGAGGAAGGAATTGCTGCACATTGGCGATATAAGGGATTGAAGTCTGATGTTCTCTTCGAACGGAAAATGGCATGGCTAAAAGGTGTGCTTGATTTGCAAAAATCGGGGGAAAGTAAAGAGTTTCTTGAAACAGTGAAGGTAGACTTGTTTGGCGATAAAATTCATTGTTACACACCTAAAGGAGATGTCAAAGAGTTACCGAAAGATGCAACGCTTCTTGATTTTGCGTTTAGCATTCATGAAGATATTGGGAGTCATGCAGTTGGTGGGCGTGTAAATGGAAAATTCGTACCAATCAAGAAGAAGTTGGAAGCAGGAGATATCGTTGAAATCATCACAAACAAAAATCAACGTCCAAGGAGAAGCTGGATTAAGATTGTGACATCATCTAAGAGCAGGCAACGAATCAGGAAAGCGTTGAAACAATATGAATCACTTCCTGCATTTTATTACCGGCGGTTAAAACCTGTCGTGAAAGAAGAACTTGGTTTATTAGTTGAATCTGAAGAATTTCCGAACGCGATGTGTATCTTAGCGAAATGTTGCAAACCATTACCTGGTTCTGAGATAGTTGGCATATTAACGAAGAAAAGAATAATATCATCACATTCTCAGACATGCAGACATGTTGAGAAAGAGCAAAATAGATGGGTGCCTGTCCAGTGGAAAAATTCGTTCAACCAGCAAATTCAGTTTTGTGTGGAAGCAGGGGAGCGAAGCGGGTTATTGGCAGATTTATTGCACACAATTGCACAAGCTGGTTTTGAGATTAAAGAAGCGAAAGCGAAATTACTTGATTCTTATAATGCCCAGTGTTCTTTCACGGTTATTCCTCGAGATCTGGAACAATTACAAGAAATGGTTGGTCGTGTTAAGAAAGTGAAGGGCGTTAAGAAGATGTATTTTGAGTGAAGTCATCCCATCTTCCGCACTACATCAATAATCCTATTACTATATCCCCATTCGTTATCATACCACGCTACTACTTTGACTAAATCACCATCAACGATTGTTCTGAGAGAATCGAAAACGCAAGAAGACGGGTTATCAATAACATCACTAGAGACGATTTCTTCATTTGTATATTCTAAAATATTTTGCATTTTCTTTGTTTTAGAAGCCTTTTTGAAGAGGGAGTTAACATGTTCTACTGATGTTTTTTTCTTCACTTCGCACACGAAATAAATGACACTGCCATCTGCAACTGGAACTCGCATGGCAGATGAGTGTAATTTTGCGCCAACTTGCGGAAGAACTTCCATAACAGCCTTTGCAGCACCTGAAGTTGTAGGGATGATATTAGTAGCAGCTGCTCTCGCACGTCGTAAATCCTTATGTGATCCGTCAATAATCCGTTGTGTGGAGGTATAGGCATGTGAGGTGACCATAAATCCAACTCGGATGCCTAATTTGTCGTGGAAAATCTTTACTAATGGCGCGAAGCAGTTCGTTGTACACGAGGCGTTCGAGACGATTGTATCTTTTTTGTTAAGACTATGATCATTCACTCCCATCACGATTGTTTTGATTCCTTTCTCTTTCGCGGGAGCGGAGAGAATAACCTTTTTTGCACCTGCTGCAAGATGTTTGCTTGCTAACTCTTTGGTTAAGAAATGGCCAGTACAATCAATAACGATATCGATTTTTAATTTCTTCCACGGTAATTTTTCAGGATCTGATTCTCGAAATGCTTTTATCTTTGTTTTGTTAAGGTAAATGTGATCGTCGTCATGATTGATCTCTGCGTTAATTTTGCCATGAACAGAATCATATTTAAGAAGATGTGCCAACGTTTTTGTGGGAGTAGAACGACTGTTAATGGCAACAAATTTGATGCCTTTCTGCTTATACCCTGCACGAAGAATCATTCTCCCAATTCTCCCAAAGCCGTTAATTGCAACTCTAATCATAGTTGGAAGAGTTTTTTGAGATTTATATAGGTTTGGATTTGATCCATATACTCCATATACAGAATCTATATCAATATCAACAATTTTCTTTTTTATAATGAGTGTACGTAGGGGAAAAGAGGAAGATGTACAACAGTTAGTGAGTTTATATACGGCATTCTTTGAGGAGCATAACCATTTCAATAAGAGCCATGACCAGATCGTTATGTACCTGAAAGAGAAAATGCAAGAACATGATCTTTATGTTTCTGAGAAGGATGGTGTTCTGAAAGGTGCATTATTTCTTATTTTAAAATCACGTGGTGAGCATGCACATTGGAAACTGCGTCATTTTGCGTTTGATTCATTGGAAGCAGCTGAAGAATTGCTTGTTGAAGTTGAGAAACGTGTGCAAGAAGAATCAGCCACTGCAAAAATTGAGTTAACAATTGCAGAGAATGAGGAAGGCATGCCATTCTATGAAGAGCATGGGTACAAACGGGAAGCGGTACTTGCTAACCATTACCGGTGGGGAGAAGCGTGTTATGTCTATGGGAAGAGTTTTGGCTAATTGAGTTTAACAATCTATTTATACTTGTCTTTCTTGTTGGTTTTTATGGATCGAAATCACCCTTTATTTCCTGCATTATCGACGTTAGTGCAAACAGGATTTAAGACTCCTATGTTACAACAAATTTTGATGGCCGCGCAAGGTGATGATAGGTTAGTGCTGACGGTGGAGCGATTTCAACCTGGACTTGAAATTCCTGGAAGCAATAGCGATGTAGGGATACGAGTTTTTGCTGATAAAAGCGGTGCTTTTTATCATGGTTTGATTCAAGATCGGTCAGGTATGCGTTCTGTGTATGATGCGCAGTTTCATCCAGTAGCAGACAGGATGCCAGATATTACGTATGAAGTATTTCAACAAAATAGTGGAAATACGACTAACCCAATCTATCTGCTTGAAAAAAGTTCTTTTGATTCTCCTGACCCAATTCGCGTTGGAACACAAGGAAGAGAATCAGAATTAATTGTAGGTCCATCAGGTGGAACAACCGCCTTTTCATTCCAACATGAAGGAAGAGATCAATTTGAAGACCCTTCATTGCGTGCAACGTTCTATGACCGACGAGTGAGATTACAGATAGATCATGTTCCTCCTCAAGAAGGTACTTTGGTGGTTGATTTTTATCCTATCTGTAATAGTGCACCAGATTTACCATATCTCTCGGGGAAAGAAGTTTTTTCTATATTGGATCGAGGCGAGCGATAAGTATTTTAAAGGAACTCTCTTTTTACTATACATGTCAAAATTAACTCCAATACCATCATCACAGTACCCTCCGTTTAAACCTAAATTTATCGAGAGATATTCACAACTAACTGATTGGGAAGCATTCAAAAAGTATTCTCTCTGCTTTCTACGAAGGTCTATCAGATTAAATCCACTGACTGCAGATCCAAGCAAAACAAAGAGTTCAATCGAAGCAAAAGGATGGAAACTTGATCCAATTCCATGGAATCCATTAGGCTTTTGGATATCGCACCCTGATAGAAAAGATGTGGGTAATTTGTTAGAACATCATTTAGGTAAAATATATGTGCAAGAAGCAGCTTCAATGATCCCGCCGTTGGTATTACAACCACAACCAAATGATATCGTGCTAGACATGTGCGCGTCTCCCGGTTCAAAAACAACGCAAATGGCAGCTATGATGGAGAATACGGGTTTGTTAATTGCGAATGATTACAAGGGGATGAGGTTACAATCACTTGGAATTAATTTACAACGAAGCGGGTTAACAAACACAGTCTTAACGTTATTGGATGGTACCAAATTTCGTGATTTTCAATTTGATAAAATTCTTGTAGATGCACCGTGTTCAGGAACCGGAACCATTCGAAAAAGTTTGAAAACCATCACGATGTGGAATGCAGGGATGATTACAAAACTTGCAAAACAGCAAAAAAAGTTACTCGAAAATGCCTTTAAAAATTTGAAAGAAGGTGGTGAATTAGTGTATTCTACTTGTTCCGTTGAACCTGAGGAAGATGAAGGGGTCGTTGATTTTCTTATCAAAAAATATGATAATGCGGAAATTGTACCTGTGAAACTACCTGGTTTGAAAACATCACCACCAATCATGTCGTTTAATGGCGTGGAGTATCACGAATCACTAAAACATTCGTTGAGAATCTGGCCGCAAGATAATGATACGGAAGGTTTTTTTGTGTGTAAAGTGAGGAAAAAGTGATTTACCTTCGTTTTGGAACAAACGCACTTTTTAACTCTTCTGCAGAGAAAAATGTGGAAACTGTTCCTGTGTCTGCATACATAAATAACGCTGTATCATAAATGGTACTCATTGCGCTAAAAATAATGGTGATAAGCACCAGAAGGAGGACGAATATACCAAGTAACACGCCTCCTGCGATAATCATCCCTTGAAGTATCAGGAGAATTCCTGGAACTGCGATCATAAAAAATCCAATAATAACAATGATTCCCTTTGCAAATCCAAAACCATAATACTTGATCAAACTTTCTCCCCATGTTTTTTTAACAGTGATTGCAGAACTTTTAAGCGCCTGTATTGGCCCTTGATTTTTGATTACCATTGCGGGAACAACAAATAAACTCACTATCGCCCATGCGAAACCTATCAAACTTGCAAGAATTCTTCCAATAATACCTATTACGCCTCCCTCTTCTCGTGATCGGCTTTCAAGAATATTGAGTAAAAGACCAATAGTTGCCGACAATAAAGACCACCAAATTATCTTACCAAGACGGGAAAAACTCATTCTAATTCCATCCATGAATGTTGCATTTCCTCCTTCCAACCTTGTTTTTGCGATGTGAACAACTCCGACATTGAAAAATGTAGCTGAGAAAACGGCAATGAAATAAAATATGAACACAGCGAAATAGGTACCAACCGTTTCGCTTCCTGTAACGGAATTGATACCCATCAAACTTAATCCTATCGGCAACAAAAATATAAGGAACATGACCGTTGAAAATAGTGCACTTAATATTGGAAATGCAAGAATTTCTTTATCATGTTTCATTACTTGAAATGCACTTTTCGTGATAGTCCAACTTCTGCCAAATTTTTCGGATATGGAACGAAACATAATATGTAGAGATTATTTCTGTTTATAATACTTTTGTTATGGTAGAGAATTCCTGGAAAACAACTTCTTGTTTTCCGATATCTTTTTAAGAGCACCCTCTCTAAATATGCCATGTTTGGTCTTTCTGACGATATCACCAAAAAGGTAGAAAAGAACACTTCCAAATTCGCGAAAGTACTGAAAGGTGCATTAAAATTAAAAAATGAAGAAGTGTTAATCATTTCTGATTATGGGGAAGAAGGGCGAAACGTTGCAAGTATGCTTGCATACGGCTACTACATGGCTGCTAAGAAAAAGAAATTGCACGTCACACTTTTGTTCCAGGAAGTGAAGAAGGGATTCATGTTTGCGGATGATCATGTTGTGCAGGCAATTGAGAAATTACATAAAGGTAGTATTGTCATTTTGTGTGTCTCCAATAAACTGGGTAGATTTAGTAAAGATGATGAAGTCAAAAAGAGTTTTCGAACATTTTGTCGAGAACAGCAACATCGTTTTCTTTCTGCTACTGGTCTGGGAGATGTGAAAGAAGGCCATTTCGATCTCTTTGTGGAAGCAATGAACGTGAATTATAAACGGATGAAAAAGAAAGGATTGATGATTAAAAAAGCATGGGATAAAGCAAAAACGATACGTGTTACAGCAGAGGGAGGAACGGACGTCACATTTGATGTGGAAGGGATGACATCTATCACTAACATTGGCGAGTATCATGAACCTGGTTCAGGAGGAAACATGCCTGCGGGTGAAGTCTACATCCCCCCAAAAGGATATCATGGTGTTTCCGGAAAAATTGTCATTGATGGCAGTATGAAAACGGATTCAGGTGCAGTCTTAGTTGATTCTCCCGTGACGGTTCTTGTTGAGAAAGGAAGAGTAACATCATTAGAAGGAGCGCAAGCGAATTTACTTGAATCAACATTCCAAAAATTTGAAGATCGTGCCAAATATCCTCATCGAGTAAGGCATGTCTGTGAACTTGGATTTGGCATCAATCCGGGTGCCGTCCTAATTGGAAGTATGATCATGGATGAGAAAGTGCAAGGAACAGCCCACATAGCCTTTGGGAGTAATTATTGGTTTGGTGGTGAGATAAAAACGATCTTCCATGGCGATCAAGTGTTCAAAAATCCAACAGTCTATGTTGATGGGAAGAAGATGGAGTGGTAACCTTTATATTCTTCTTTTGTCTTACATACTAAAATTATCGAGGTATACTAAAAATGGTTAATTATGGAGCAGTATTGGTCGCAGCCGTTGCCTACTTCATTCTAGGATGGGTATGGTACGGGCCGTTATTTGGAAAACAATGGATGAAATTGCAAGGAATGGATCCTAAGAAAGTTGATAAATCTGGTATGGGTGGCAAATTAGCAGCAGCATTCGTTGCAAATCTCGTGTTGGCGTACGTGTTAGCGCAATATGTTCTTGTAGGTAACATAGGAAATGGGTTAATAACCGGGTTCTGGTTATGGCTTGGATTCGTGGCAACGTTTAGTTTAAGTAGTGTATTATGGGAGAAGAAACCGTTCACACTCTACTTGTTAAACAATGCACATAACTTGCTTGGCATTTTGATAATGGCAGCTATCTTGGTCAGTTGGCCATAATTTTTTCTTTTTTCTTATGTTAGAAGAATTTGTTGGTGGGGCTGTATCTGTTGAGTATGTCGCACGTAGACCATCGCGAAAACATTGTTCAGGTACACTTCTTTTTTCATACGATGGTGATTTTTCTCGTATTGCCGTTCGTGCAGTAGATAATGGTATTTACATCATACCATATAATTCAATATTGAAAATGATGCTTAACGCTCCAACACTTCTTCCCGATCAACATGCACAATCTTTGACGGACGTGCTTCCTTAGGACCTTCATAAATCATCAATTCAACGTGTTTCTCAACATCTGAGTCAAGGTTTTCAAGAGATGTCATAAATTGGTGACCTGTGATGTTTGCAGATGTAGTAATAAGTGGGATGCCAAGTTCTTGCACAAATTCATGGAACCAGTGTGCTGGTAGCCGTATACCAATTGAGTTTTTATTGGTAACATTTGGTGCAAGTGCATTTTCTGTGTCTAATGGAAGAATCAACGTATATGGTCCAGGTAATTTACCAAGCCATTCAGCCGCGCTAGGTGTGATGACACAATTTGTTGAGATCCATTTCATGTTTGGTACCCAGATAGATAATGGGGAAGAAGGACGCTGTTTAATGTCACGTACTTTTTTCACTGCCTCTTCATTCGTTGCGACACATCCAATACCATAGATGGTATCTGTCGGATAGATGAATATTGTACCCTGTCTCATCTTCGTGAGAATTTCTTCTTTCCGCATTTCTAATTCTGCTCGTGTTAATACTTCCATAGAAAGAGAGGAGTTCGGGGCGGGTTTAAATAAGTTATGTAGGTAGATGGCAAAGAAATCGTTGCCGCCCCGATCCTCCAGAGGTGTGGTGTAAGAACGTGAGTTCTCACGCAAACGCGGGATGGTGATCATCCAAAAACGTTTGTCGTTCTGTATACTGGGAATACCCTTGGTATTTGCTAAGTAAATTTGTTATATGTTGTTTCATATTCATCGTATCCATCCTCCACTAAATTGGTAATCAAAGGAATCTTCTCTCCTCATTAATGTTCGTTGGGTAAGCTCTCTGACTTGTTTCTCAAACAATTTCCGAATGGTTTTGGTTGTTAAATCAATCATGGATATCACCTCTTTTTTGTATATTGTATCTGTGGCTGGAGGTATATATAGCTTAGCCGAGGTTGACCAGTGTGACCAGTGGTATATAAATGGAGTTCTGAAACGTTAAAATTTATCACAGAGAAAGAGTGTAGCACTGGTCAGAATTATTGTAGAAGTGTGTCTTGTGGTATTGGATAATAAAGAATTAATTTATACTAACATAGCGTTCACGGATCCTTCTTGACCTGGTCGTGATGTTACTCGTGCTTTGCCTAACTTCGTTTCAATAATCGCGCCTTTTGTAAGAACATTACGTCGAACTAAGTTTGGATTTGCTGCATTTTCAAGAACATTCACAATTGCTGTTTTCGTTGTTTTACCCTTTTTATCCGTAACATTTGCACTATTCCCTTGTAATAGCGCTCGTTTACTATTCCCACCTAAGGTTCTGGTTGTTCGAACTCGTTTCTCATCTGCAACTTTCGTCATAGCAGGGAATCGTGATAATTCAGACTTACGTTTAGATCGTGATGCGTGGTATCGTCCACCGGACGCTTTTCGATTGGATCTATCTTGTGATCGTGCCATATAATGGTTTGGGAGAAGGTTTGTTTATAAAGCTTACGGCTAGTTCGTTGAATATGAGGCTGGCTCAAATAAAGGTGAACTTTCTACACGCTCAAGAAGTTCATCTGTTCTAGCGTGAATTTTTTCATTGGCACATCCCCGCCACACTTCACCAAAAATCTCATCCCCTTCTTGCCATGAAGTCCTAACATTAGCTCTACCTTTTATGCTATCAAGGCTCCAACTTCCTTCTGAAGTACCATTTCTTTGAAGTTTGTATTCAAGCCTAGCCCTTGGACCAGATGCGTCTTCCACACGAATTGCAGGCCAAGATCCTGTAAGAGCGTTCCCGTGTCCTCCTAAGAATTGACCACCAAAACAGGCATAACTTACACCCTCTGGTTCTTCTTTTTTAGCGCATTGAAATACGAGTCCGCGGTGATGATCAGCAACCACGGGGAATAAACGATATCCTGGAAGTCTCCCCAAAGTTTCAGCAAGAGGCCTATCTTCATAGAAGCCAAAAATGAATCTGGTGTCCGGATCAAGAATTTCATATCCTTCTTCTGACTCACTTGCAAGAACTTCTTCCATCTCTTCAATACGATCTCCAAAACGTGTCTCAAACTCAGCTACCGCTTGTGCTTGATTCATATCGTCACTCTTGCAAAGAGCTTTTTCATCAGGAGAACCACACGCAAATGTCACAGCCATCATTGCCGGGAGTAAAATTTTTTGGATCATGCATTTATACGCATAACTCCATTTATAAATCTTTCTTTTTTGGTCACTCGAGAGGGACGATTCCTCCTCTAACTCGCCCTTTTCTTTCCTTTACTGTTAAATATCTTCTCTTTTAACTTCTTCTTCCCGTTCCAATCTAATGCAACTTCAAGAACTTCTTCAATCGACGTGACAGGAACAATCTCTACTTTTGCCAACTTCGCTCGCTCCACCACGATATCTTGCATGTTTGATTTGGGCACAATGATTGTCTTGATACCAGTATCGATTGCCGCTTCCACTTTCGAGGACACACCACCAACAGGAAGCACTTCCCCACGTACCGATAACGAACCTGTCATTGCCACTTCTTGCTTGATAGGGATATGCTTTAATGCAGAAATGATTGCGGTTGCAACAGCGATACTAGCACTATCTCCTTCAACACCTTCATACGTCTGTAAGAACTGAACATAAATATCTCGCGTTTCCTTGATATCTTCGCCGAAATAATGCATGATGATTGCCGACACATTTTTCACCGCTTCCTTTGCAATCTCCCCTAACTTTCCTGTTGCCACGATATCAGCTGTCTTCCCTCCAGGGACAACTTCCGCTTCGATGGGTAAGAGAATGCCAGAATGTGCACTACCACCACCAATAACCGCTAACCCATTCACTCGTCCAATTCGTTTCCCTTCCGTCAAAATAACTTCATACTCTTTTTTTCGATCGATATATTTGTCGGCAATTTGTTGTTCTAATGGCCGTGCCAATTTCTTTGCATCTTTCACATGTTTTTTACTAACGTACTCAGCACCTTCTTCTTTTGCTAAATCGCCAGCAGCGCGAACAAGTCCACCTAATCCACGCAGATGTAACGTTAAACTGCCTTTCCTGTTTGCTCTCCGTCGTGCTTCTTCAATGATTGCGTTGATTGCTGTTAAATCGAAATGAGGTATTTTTCCTTTCTCTTTCTTCACTTCCTGTGCAACGAACCGTGCAAGTTTCATTCTATTTGCCTTTGTATCTTCCATGGTTTCGTTCATGTACACTTCATATCCATACCCTCTAATACGGGAACGTAATGCAGGATGCATGTTTTTGATCGTTTCCAAATTCCCTGCTGCCACCATGACAAAATCACAGGGGCACGCTTCCGTTCGTACCATCGCGCCTGCGCTACGTTCTGACTGCCCGGTAATTGGAAACTTTTTCTCCTGTAATGCGGAAAGTAATTCTTGCTGTGTTCGTGGATGGAGTGTTGCAATTTCATCTATAAACAACACGCCTAGATGCGCTTTATGCATCATCCCTGCCACAACTCGCTGATTTGGAGGTGTGCCTAGTCCGCCGGATTGAAACGGATCGTGAAGTACATCGCCAAGCAAGGCACCAGCATGTGCACCTGTCGCGTCAAAGAACGGTGCCTGCTTTTTCTCAAAATTATCAACAATTACTTTTGGTGTGACTATCTTATTTCCTCGCATTAATCGTGGTCCCATACTCATCGCCATTGTAAATCCCACTAAAATAAGCATCCCAACGATTAAACTGGCTGCCGTCATAATTGCGGCTTCCACGGTCCCAAACTGGCTGTAATACTTCCATGTCCACCACGAACCGCCAACCATTAACACGATAATAATGAAAAATAGAAAATTGTTGTTTCTCAGCACCTCTTTCCCATCTCCTTGGGTACGTTTTGCTTCCTCTCTCCCTTTCCCTGCGGGAAGCTCTTTGATTAGTGGATTATTTTCATCATTCACGTTAGGAAGTGCGACAATATCTTTCAATTCTGATTTAGGAAGAAGTTCCGCTAAGCCTACCCCTAAAAGTGATTTCCCGGTTCCTGGTTCGCCAATAAGGAGGACATGCCGCCGCTGCTGCGCCGCTTTTTTGATAATGGTAACTGCTTCGTCTTGACCTATAATCTGGTCGACAATGGTCTCTGGTACACGAATATTTTTGGTAGATTTCATTTGGTGAATTATAGAGTAATTTTACCTAGGCGTATTTAAAAAGGTTATGGATGAAATGAAGAGAAGTGTTATTTGGCCAATTTCCACAAGATTTCAAATATTCTTCGTTTATCTTCTGCTAAGGTTCTATCCTTAATCACTACCCCTATTAGTTCGTTCTTTCGCAATTTAATTATTGCCACTTTATCTCCATAAATGAAGGTTACAGAATTCACATCAAAGTTTGTAAGTCCTCTTGTTTCTCTATTTTCAAACTTATCTCTTTTTTTCAATTCAGTTGTTTCCTTGCATGTCTCTTGGATAACGCGTGAATGAACACCAGACGGCTTTTTCCGTACTATATAATGGGGGAAATAGTATCCAAATATTTTAAAAATCTTGGATGTTGAGATGATATCATTTCGTCCAGAATTGGCGAGTGTATCTTCTAATATTGTTTTAATACCAGCGTGACCTTCAAACACCTGTACAGTTGGTTTTTCTACCGTTTTTTCTTTAATTAATTCGAGTTGATTCATCACGGCACGTAATTTGACTTTTTTGTCGTCCAATATTGCAATTAATTTATGTGGTCCAACTACTTCAAAATGTGCTGTTCCATCCTTCACTACTTTAGAACCTATTCCTTTTTCTAAGAATAATTTGAGAATATCATACGTCGTTGAACGGTTAATATCTGCCTTATTGGCAATATCATTGGCTGTTGTCGTGCCAAGTTCGAGAGAAGCAAGATAAATTCTACTCTCTTTTGATGATAATCCAAAAGAGTGGAGTGCTTCTTCTACAGTGATTTTGACCATGATTCTGTTACTCGTTTACTCTTATTTAAGTCTGTCGGTTATTTTAACCAACAAGGTTTTAAGAAGTCTTTTTTCGCTTAGTTTACTATGAAAATACCTGATAAAGTAAAAGAAAGCGAATTGTACAAACTACTCACCTATGACATCACAATGCAAGATCGTGTTAGTCCTGCACGGTATGCAAGAATGCAAACACAAAGGGCATACAAATTTGTGAGTGATTGGGCAGGACTCGCATCAAATAAGATTATTTTTGGGATGTATATGGATTCCCAAGTTGGCATGCTTCCAGGAACATCATTATTAGCTCGAGGGTTTAGTCTTGGAGCACATACTGCAACCTCCCCTCTCTACACATGGGCTCGTGAATTTATTTACAAAAAAGGTAACATAACACCAGATAGAAATATCGTGATGCGTCAAGGAGCAGAATTACTTGCATTTAATGCTGTGCAAACACCACTGTATGTTGCACAAATTTCGGCCGCAATGGCAATTAGAGCGTATCTGGACCCTGCCGTTGAGTTTGAACCAATGAAAGTTGCGACAGGTGCATTCAAATTCTTTCAAAACAGTTGGTGGCTTGCACCCGCTGGAAAATATTCCATGGATATATTTCGGCGTTTTTTTGGTGCGAAAACACCTGAAGAGTTAGCGCAAGATTTAGAAACAATTGTTGATGAGTAACTACTTCGCCTTGGCCTTCACTAACTTCACATTAATCTCAGAAAACGCTTCCTCTTGATCCATACATACTTTCTCCTGATTCTCAAGATGTAAAAGAGGTAAGAATGTGTACACTTTCGTTTCTCTATTCGCTTTTGGCGGTAGTAATCGTGAGAATGTGACGTCATCAGTGTTATCCTTCTCGCTATAATACTGAATTTTGTGATACACATCTTTGATAACTTCCATGATATCTATCTTACGAGATGGCATGTTAAATTTGGTTGGCCGAATTTTATCAAGAACTCTCTTTTTACTTGCCATCGCACGTTGTAATGCATTCACTAAATCTTGGACGGATACTTTCCTGTTTCGCGGTTGCGGATTTCGTGGGATTAAGGTATACTGTTCCTTCACACGTGTTTGTCCTTCAATTTGTTCGAACAACTCATCTTCTAGATCTTCCAATGTTTCTTCAGAATTCATCATGGCATCTAATCTGCCAACATCTTTATCAAGTAAATGAGAACATTTGATTTTAAGCAAAATCGCTGCGGCCAGAATTATTTTTCCAGACACTTTCAAGTCGTGTTCTTGCATCTCCTTGACAACGGTGATATATTTTTTGGTCAGTAAACTTACATTGACATCCCACGGATCCATCTGTTCCGTCTTGATAAGATCTTCAATGATCGTCTTCCAACTAATTTCTTCCTGATTAAGGAGTAAGTCGAATATTTGCTGCTGCATGAACTTAAGAAAGTGTTTTTATTTTTAAAGGATGTGGTTTTTCCATCTTTAGCTACTTTCAAAGAGTAAATTTATAAACCGAGCTAGCTTTTTGTGTCGTATGGGAAGACATCTTAGAAATCTGGGACTTGTTGCGGCACTTTTATCACCAATAGCAGTCGCTCCAAATGATTCGCAAGCACAAGAAATGTGTGTTACTTCTGAATCTCCTTTAGTTTGTTCAACAGAATTAGAACAAAAATTATATGAAAAAACAAGAGAAGAATTGAGAAAAACAGATATGGTTGATGGACTTTGGAGAAATATAACTAATTTTCAAGGAAGTTATGATACTCTTGTCTTTATGAAGAAAGATGAAGGTGAATTAACAATTAGATATTGGGTAGAAAGAGATTTTAAGGATAAGGTTGATGAAGAAGTTGTTGATTTTGTGACATATCATTTTCAAAAAAGTTTTGAGATTCTAGGAGAATCAATGGTCATTAATTTTGATGCGATAGATATTGTTATCAACCCAAAAGGAAGGCATACTATATCGTCAAATGCAAGTGAATCAAATCTCGTTAAGATATCTTATAACAGATGGCGAAAATTAAGTCTGCAACGATATTTGGTTGATACAATCCATCCTGTATTAAGTTCATCACATGAACTTGCTCACATTGAAAAAAATATCCATATAGAAGGATATAGGAATAAAGATAAGGCGAGAAATAAAGAATTTAGGGAAGTTATTGCTGTTATGGCTGAAGCTCAAACTATACGAAATGCTCTTGGGAGAAAAGCGTTTGGATTTTATTTACATAGATCAATTGATAACAGTCTGTACAGACAAATAGGTGTTCATATTTTTAATGATGTAAAGAGAACTTACGGGACGGATACCGCTCGTGTTTTGATTGAGGATTTAACAAAAAATTTAGTCAATAATGAAAATGATTTTGATGCTATTTTAGACCGAAACGGAGTGAGAGAAGGCTACAGTGGTTATATTGAGAGTTTGAATACATTTATTGGAAAAAGACGGAAGTGTGGGTAATTCTTTTTTAGAAATTTCAAAAGGTATGGTTCTCAGAATAATGAGTGGGCCCAGCCGGACTTTCGCTTGATTAAAGTCTCGAACCGGCGATCAATGCCTCACTTATCCTTACGGAATGTAAGGGCACTGTCATAGCCACTAGACCATGGGCCCACATGAACCTGTTTCTGAAGGTTATTTATTAAGGTTTTGGTGGTACGTTCCTTTTTTTAAGTCACAACGTTTTTAAATCAATTTTATCTTCTTTGATGAGATGCATAACGCACATTTAAATGGATATCAACAACGTGTTCGTGCCGTTGTTCTTGAAGGGAAAACAACACTTCTCTATGGTCTTGATAGAGCAACGATGGAAGGATGTGCAAGAGAAACAGCACGAGGGAAACCTATCACTGATTTCGCGTCTCTTGTAGGAATGAACCCTCACAATCTTACATCTCGTTTATCATGTTTAGAACGTGATACACGTGGTAGAATTGTGATCACAGATGTGTTTGGTGAAAGGGGACGATTCACACGTAATGATGTACGACGTACGTATGAAGCAATGCGAGCACATAATTTTGAAGATGGTTCGTTGCGTCCACGTATACGTTTTTTACTATTTGCGTACACACCCGAATCAGATCTTCTTCAAACACAATCAACACCGTACCATCCTTTAAATCCGAAACGAAAATGGTGTCAATGGGTTAACCTACAAACATAACACATATAAACCAAAAAACAATCATTCTTCTTACAAAGAGGGTATTATGGTTATTAAACAGAACGGATTGTTATGTATCACATCCACCAATGGAAGAGGGACAGGGTTTGCATTTAAAGTGAAAGATCTTGACATGCAATCAGGCGGTCCAAACGTTGCGGTGCTGAACATTGACGATGCCAAGAAGTTAGATCTTCATTCTTCCGATCGTATCCTTGTACGAAATGGTGGTGGGGAAGTACCTTGTATTTTGAATGTTGCGGAAAGCAGTACAGCAGTTCCTCCTGGTAAAATAGGGTTATATGAAGAAGTTCTTGATGCACTTCATGTTAAAAAGAATCACAGGGTAACTGTCCATTTAACAGGGAAACCGGAATCTGTGAAACATATCCGTGCAAAATTACTTGGAAAAGAATTAACGTATAAAGAAATTCTCCACATCATTCGTGATATAACGTGTGATCGGTTAACAAGTGTTGAAAAAACGTATTTTGTTGCGGCGGGGTTTGCGAAAGGATGGACGCCAAATGAAGTCGTGAACATGACGAAAGCGATGGTGAATACTGGTCAGAAAATCAAATTTGGTGGCGTGACGTTAGATAAACATTGCATTGGCGGTGTTCCAGGAAACAGAACCACGATGATCGTCATTCCTATCATTGCTGCTGCTGGCTTTACTATTCCTAAAACGTCATCGAGAGCAATTACATCTCCAGCAGGAACAGCAGATACCATGGAATGCCTTGCGAAAGTGGAGATGTCAGAGAAAAAGATACGTTCTGTCGTGAAAAAAACGAAAGCATGTATCGTGCACGGAGGGAGTATGCATCTCGCACCTGCGGATGATAAAATTATCGAAGTGGAACATCCTCTTTCAATCGATGCTGAGGGCCAATTATTAGCGTCTGTGATGGCAAAAAAATTCTCCGTTTCTGCGAATCATGTTCTTATTGATATTCCAATGGGACCTGAGGTGAAAGCGAAAACGAAGAAAGAGGCGAAACATTTGAAAAAAATGTTTGAACTTATTGGAAGAAAGTTAGGTATGGATGTGCGTGTGATACTTTCAGATGGCACGCAACCAATTGGCAATGGTATCGGCCCTTTGTTGGAAGCGGAAGACGTGATGTCTGTCCTACGGAACGATCCGCTTGCGCCACAAGACTTACGTGACAAGTCAGTCGTGATGGCAGGGATTTTACTTGAGATGGCAGGGAAACGAAATGGGCGTAAAGTTGCTATTGAAATTCTTAATTCTGGAAAAGCGTTACAGAAAATGAATGAGATTATCAAAGCGCAAGGGAAACAGAAACAGGTGCTTCTTGGCCAACAGAGGTATAAAGTACGTGCGTCAAAACGAGGAACAATAACGAGTATCAGCAATAACATTATCGCGAAAGTTGCGCGAATTGCTGGTGCACCTACTGATAAAGGAGCAGGACTATTTCTTACAAAAAGGAGACTAGAAAAAGTGAGGAAAGGAGATGTACTCTACACAATTTATGCTCATTCAGAATTCAAGTTACAGTTGGCAAAAGAATTTGTACGAAAAAATAAAGGGTTTACAATTATCTAACCATTTTAAACTGAATTTTATATTTACTTGCGTCCTTTGTTGGATCTTCTAAATGACTTTCAAGTACTCTAATTAACGAATCTTGGCTTTTCGCTTTACGTGCACGTTTCGCTAACTTTTTTTCTTTGAATGCATCATTTATCCATAACGCGAATTCGTGGTTTTTCTTGTTTACATATTTGCTGAACACATTATCATCCATCTTTTTAAGTGCATGTAATAAATCTTGTTTACTCTTAAGCAATGTTCCGTCAGGTAATGTCATCATGTTATTTTCAAGTATATGTGGTCTTTTGAGAACTTTTCGATTGGAGAACCCGCTAAATAATCTGTTAAACGAGATTTTTTGGAAGATAACTACCAAAACACCAGTCGCAATCACGTAGAACGCAAGCACCACTAAATCTGTTCTAAGAGAGCTAAACGATGCGCTAAATAACATTGATTTTTTAAACATTTCAGCACAGAGCATGAATGGATTAAATCGTAGTATTTCTCGTATTACGAGGGGAAAACTTTCAATAGGTAGAATTAAATTTGAGAGGAATAAGAACAAACTACCAATACTTATCGAGGCAATCGTTGTTCCTTCTTGCGTCTTAAAGACGTATCCAAGTAACGTTCCAAGAAGGATAAAAAAAGAGATACCAAAGAACAGAATTGTTAGTGTTACTGCAGGATTGTTCATGACAGGAATTTCAAGGAAATACGATGCTGGAATAAAGACGACAATGAGCTGGAAAATGATCACGCTAATGTTAGTGATATATCCTGCAAGAATATGTGAAAGTTCACTTGTTGGCGTTGTAAATGTTCTAAAAAAGGCCCGTGATTTCTTCTCCATAACAACAAGAGTTGAGGATAACATGATTCCGACAAATAAAATGATTAATGTTACAAAATACGGGAACATTAACGTTGATTGTTCTGAGATGGATGAAACTGGGTTGACGTTGATTTTAAATGGATTAATGATACTATCTGCGTTTGTAATTTCAAGTTGATTGATTTTCGCTTCAACTCGTGCAATACTGGCTTGCACTTCACTAACTCGTGTCGTAATTGTGTCAAGACCTTCCTTAACGGTCTTTGCAGAGGCAATGATACCTCCATCTCCCGATCCAACCTGTTCCGTAATCTGTGAAATTTTATCTTTAATTTCTTCTGCCGCATCTTTAATTTTGGTGGTCTCGGCAGCGGATGAATTTTTGAGTTTCTCGTGACTTGACTTAATATCAGTTGCATCAACACCTGCTGCTTCCGCACTACCAATGAATCCGTCTAAATCTGCAACAACTTTATCCACGTCTACTTGTAGTAGATCAATGGACGCACTGATTGTTTGCGCGTTACCTGTATTGGTATCAAGTCCATCCGCGATTTGTTCACTTCCTTGCTGGATTTGAGTTGCATGTTCACCGCTTGACGTCAATTTAGTGTTAATTTCATTAATTGCGGTTTTTTGAGAACCTACCTCTTCCTCTGTAATCTTAATTGTTTCAATAAGATTATTTGTTAATCCTAGTGTGATTTCATCTGATTTTACGGTGATGGAAGATCGTACAGACGAGACAATCGATTCTACTATGTTAATTCGTGATTGATCTACATGAAATGCAAGATCAAAGGTTTTATCATTACCAAGCACAAAATTGGGTGGAAAATGAATGCATAAATTCATTGTTTGAAGTCGAACGTGTTCAATACACTCATCGACACTGTCATAATATGTTATCGTGTAATCTCCTTTTTCTAATTGAGTGATAAACTGTTCTGTTAACCCTTCTCGGTCGGGTGCAACAACGCCTACGCTGATTGAATAATCCTGCGTGTTTGAAAAAGCAACTGAAATGAGTGCAATGATAAGTAATGGACCTATAAGTACGACGAATGCTGACGATTTTGATCGTAGCAATACCTTGAAATTCTTCTTAATTATTTTCCACTGTTTCATTTTGTTGAGATTCCTTCATTCTTTTATCAATTTCATCCATTTGTGAGGATGTGAGTGCGGCTTTTTTCTTTCGTCGTAATTTCCGTTTTTGCGCTTTCTTTTTGACAGCAGCACGTTTTTCTTTCCGCTCTCGTTTTGCTGTTCTTCGTGTTGATTCAGTACTAATCATGATAAATGCTTGATCTAATTTAGGCTTGACAGATTCAATGTTAAGAACATTTTCATTCATATCTTTCGCGATTGAAAGGAGAGCCGGTACAATGCAACCTTCCGTATTTGCACTAATTTCAAGTCGTTTATTTTTCATCTCGGCTTTCGTGATTGTTCCAGGACATGCTCGTTTAATTCTTGTTATGATCTTTTTATACATTCCAGGCGATGATTTCATGTAAATCATTTCTTTTGGTAAATTTTTACTCTTAATTTGTTCCGGATCGCCGAGAGCTCTTATTTTCCCGTCTTTGATAATGGCGACTCTATCACATAGTTGCTCAATTTCAACGATGTGATGACTTGCAAGAATAATGGTGGTACCGCGCTGATTAATGATACGCAATAAATTCCATATCTTGTTTCCCATGACTGGGTCAAGATCAGCAGTCGGCTCGTCAAGGAATAAGATTTTAGGGTCATGAATTAAGGCACAGGCAATGTCTAACCGACGCGCCATACCGCCAGATAACTTTTTTGCGATAACATGCTGTGATTGTGTTAACCCAACAAGGTTCAGAAGATAGGTAATGTTTGAGGCAATTGATTCCTTTGGTAAATTGTAGAGTGCACCAAAATATTTCAAATTTTCGCCTACACTTAAATTAGGATAAAAACTGGGGTTCTGTGATGCGAATCCATAAATACGTTTCAATTCTTTTTGATGTTTATAGATAGACCTATATGATGCCGCATCATCAGCATTCAATAGATTAGAATTTCGAAATAAAATGTCGCCTTTATCAACTTTTAAGAATCCAACAAGTGAGTTAAGCATGGTTGATTTACCACTTCCAGACGTTCCAATGATCCCAAAAATTTCACCTGCAAGAATTTCATAACTAATATCGTTAAGGACATATCTATCTCCAAAGACTTTTGATATGTTTTGTATCTTGTAAATTGTACTCTTTTTTTTAGGGGCCACTACCTATTTGTACTTTTTTTCTGTTTATAAATATGTTTTACTTCTTAAGAATGGTTACTAGTGTGTTCCCGTACTGCCAAACCCACCAGCTCCACGATTCGTATCATCTAATGATTCAACTTCAGTAACAGTAAATGATTCCACTTTTTTAATGAGCATTTGCGCGATTTTCATCCCTTTCTCGATCTTGAACGGTTCCTGTGTTGTATTATATAATGCAATCTTCACTTCGCCTCGATATCCCGCGTCAATCACACCTGCTAACGTGGTAATACCAAACTTAACAGCCATACTACTTCGATCCCAGAACAATCCTGCATATCCTTGCGGAATGGCCATTGCGATACCAGTTGAAACACAGACTCGCTCTTGTGGTGGAATGAACAGATCTTCGTCTGCGAACCAATCGTAGCCGGCATCTGTATTATGTGCCCTAATTGGGAGTTTTGCGGTTGGTGTAAGTCGTTTAATTTGCAAAATCATAGAATCTCTTTTTGGTGATGAGTATTTAAGAATTATTATGCTCTAGAACTTCCGACAAAACACTAAAAATCCTGTATGTCCAAGCATATTAAATTCAGGTCTCATTATCCTACCGTCAATTTTCCATTTCCGCTCGATTAATTCGAGTGTTTCGATAACTTGTAACCCATCCCTACACGAATCAATAAACATTTTTACTTGCGGTAAATTAGGTAAATACACAACTACATGCCCACCTTGCTTTAATGCACCACCTAGATGTTCAATAACTTGCCACGGCTCAGGTAAATCTAATGTAATTAGGTCGACATTCTTCTCTGCAATACCCTTATACACATTTTCTTGTTTCAAATCTAGGTTCGAAATACCAAACATTTTCACATTTCGTTGTATGACATCATAATGTTCCGGGTTAATTTCGTAGACATGCACCTTTTTACATACGTTCGCTAAGGAAAGACATAACGATCCAGATCCACCGCCTGCATCCACGCAAATTGAATCCTTATTCACACCTGTCTTGGCAAGAATCATCCCAATATCTTTCTGAATCATCACCTGCGGTCCTCTCTTTAATCCGTCCCATAAATCGGGAAAGGTCGGCGTGACAACGGTAAATGCTTTTCCTTTATTCGATTTTACGACACCATCTTTCTTCATATCTTTTGAAGCAATACTACCAGAAGCTGTATGAAATTCATCACTTAGATCTTTGACGTAATATTTCGTACCTGTTTTATGTTCAATGAGTACTTTCTTGATGGTGTGTCTCATAGTAAGTAAAGAATGCAATTTCTTTAAAAAACTATAGCAAAGAAAAAAAATATAAAAAATAAAAATTTACTTACGTCGTAGCAATACTGCCATTGCAAGTAACATTGCAATGAAGGTTAACACAACTAATCCGCCAAGTAAGCCAACATACATGTTACTGTCACGGAAGGATGTAACAACTTTCTTGTTACTTGGTTGCTCCACTGCTTGTGCCTGCGCCGTTGATGCTTGCAACATTCTATTCAACTCTGCTTGCAGCTGTGCCACACGATCTTGTCCCGTGAACGAGTTTTGACCCTGCGATGCTGTTTGCGATGCTACTGGAGCACTTCCACCACATTCTGCAATGGTAAGTGTGACGGTTTCTGTTTCTTCATGGTCACCATCATTGTACAACTCAACATTGATTGGGTAACTACCTGCTGGTTTTCCTGTAAAGTCAAGACGGAATGTTTCACGTTCGTCGTTGTTGTTATCTGTGTATTCTTCGATATCAATCTCATCTCGGACAAGATTTAACCCAAGTTCACTGTTTGTAACGCGAACTTCCACTTCATCTTCGCTACTTTCACCTTCATTCTTGATGATCACTTCAACATTTGTTTGTCGTGAACACTGCAATGAGGTTGCAGATAACGAGACTCGTGAGAACACAACTTTATGTCGTTCTAAGTCAAGTTTTCCTGTAAATGTTTCCACAGTTCTATACTCAACATTGTTCTCGTCTTCACCAACAACTTCCACGATGACCTCAAACGTTTCTGAATCCATGTCTTCGCCGCTTAAATCAAATTCAATTTTGAAATCTTGATCATCGCCAGCATCAACATCTTCCTCGTCGCTTGATTCGTCTTTATCATCACCATCAACGTCGATGGTAACAGTTACTTCAACATCTTCCAAATCAACTGCAAGATTGTTGGTAATCTCAACTTCAATGTCGGATGATTCACTAATAGAGAAATCATCGCCATCGTTTACTTCGAACTTCGTAATTTCAAGTAAACTTTGCGTGTCGAGGAAAATCTCTGAACTGTCTTCAAGCGCTTCACCAGCATTCTCGCCCGTTACTTTAAGCGTACCAATGCTATGTCGTCCGCCATCTTCGTTCTCTGGAACGTCAATTTGTAATTGCACGGTTGTTGATGCGCCAGGTCCTAACGGATCTGCAAGGTTACCAACAATTGTTGCACCGTATTTCGCGTCAACATTTTCAAGCGCAATTGCAAGATTTGTAATTGCATCACTTGAACCTGTGTTTGTAACGGTTACGTCAACTGTTTGATCTTCTGCACCTAAGTTTACATTATCGAACTCAATCGCACTTACTGATAATGCTGCTTCCTGTGCTTCGCCAACAACGTATTCACTAAACCCTGTTACGGTAAAGACAAATGTGCCTTCTGCAGGATCTGCAACAATTTCACAGACATTCGCTGCACACAATTCACCATCACGTGTAATGACTGGATTTTCAAACGTGTTTTGTAACGTGATTCGCGCTCTCTCGTTTAAACCAGGAGCTGTTTCTGAATCTACATTAACACTTGTGCTTGTAATTGTGACAACTGCGCTAAGATCCACAATTTCGGAAATGTCAACAGCATTAAGCCATTCAATCTTTCCATTGTTGGTTTCAAGCGTAAATCCGTTCACGCTTGTTGGATCTGCCACAGCTGCAATCTCAGTTGTCTCATCGCCTGCAAAGGAATCTTCACCAAGTGGTCGATCGATGATGGTAACTTCCCACGTTCGTGAAATCTCTTCATCTTCTCCTTCGTTAACAAGAACTTTCAGTTCGTATGTTCCGACTTCTAATGGATCATCACCAGCTGCGCTTAGTGTGATATCTTCATTATTGTTATTCAAATCAACAGGATCATTGTTGCCATCAAGGTCACGTAATGTCCATGTGTACTCTACTGCAATGTCATCGGGATTCTGTACTTCAACAGTAAACGTTTGTTCTTGCTGATCTTCGAAATGTGCGTGAAGTGTCACGTCACCTGCTGGTGATACATCGCCAAACGCAAGTCCTTCATCTGCAAGTTGATTCACAACAATGTTAAATTGAACTGGTGTTTCGTCAATGCCATCGCTAACAAGAAGTGTGACACGTTCCGTCTCACCATCTGCACTGAAAAAGTTTGCGTCAGGTACGATTCGAAGTGTTGTACCATCTAATGAAGTACCTGATACATCTTCATCAACTTCACCAAGTGCAAACAAGAGGTCATGACCTTCTACATCAGTAAACTGACCATCTAACTCAATTTCTAACGTTTCATCTTCATCAACATCATACTCTTCTAAAGGAAATCCAACAACTGCTTCCGGTGCACAATTTGCAACAGTAATGTCGATTGTTTCTGTTCCATAGACTCGAGGAGGTAAATGTGTATTAAATGCACGGACAGTAAGCTGTTGATCTCCCGTCATGTTTTCAAGATTAAGCATCTGTGCAACTTGTAGTTCATCAACTCCATCGTCAAGCGTGACGTCACTTGTTACAAGAAGATCATCTCCATGTAACACTTGTACTGTCACATCTTGCGCTCCTGCAACTCCTGCATTTGCAAGATCTGTTCGAACTTGAATCTGCGCTTGTTTACGATCACACGTGATTGGCTGCTCAACATCAAGTGCTGTTGCAACTAACCGTATATCGTTTGGCCGAAGGTCGACATCTAAATCAATACTAATGGATGATGTGTACTCGTGTCTGTCTAAATCAGCTCCACTTACACTAAAGGTAACACGATGTTGACCATCTTCTGTATCGAGAGGAATCTGGTATTGTAAATTGAATGTTTCTCTCTCGCCAGCGTTGAGGAATATTGGTCCATTGGGACCGTCAACGACTTCTGGAAAAGCCTCCCCTAATGCTTCGTCAGCTTGTGGCTCAACTCCTACAGCGACAATAATAGGCTCTTCACCATTATCAATTAATTCGTGATGTTCTGCTGTATACTTATTTTGTACCGTAACTTGGAAGACTACTGTATCGCCTGGAACAAACTCTTCAGTTGTATTTCCGTCTTGGTATGCTACAAGATTTCCTCCTTGCTTCCCAACACGCAAGTCTACAACGTCAAGTACAGGGAGTACGTTGATGGTAAAACTTGCATCGCTATTTTCATCGTCATCATTTACATCGATAACTCGTACCGTAACGTCTGCATTTTCTTCTCCTGCATCTGCCACTATCCTGATTTCATCTCCGTTAACATTGACGTTTTCAAATCCTTCATCATCGGCTATTGTGAACCTAAATTCATCACCATCAGCGTCACTTCCAGTAACGGCGATAATTGTTTCTATTCCTTCAATTACATCAACTATAATTTCGTCTGCTACATCTTGGCCATCAATAGTTTCAATCACTGGTACATCTGCAAGTGCAGACGTCATGCTTAAAACCATTACCATGATAAGCAATAATCCTTTGATTTTTTGTATCATTTTGTTAGTCTCCCTATCTCTCTTATTTTTTTATTAATATCATGAAAAACAATCCAATCATGGCAACAACTAAGACAACTGCTACAATGATCCCACCAATAAAGAGATCTTCAATGGTGTATGGATCTTCAATTGATTGTGGTACAACTGCACTTCCTGTTACGGAATTTGTCTCGGTGCTTGCTTCCGGCTCTTCATTTGAATCAGTTCCTGCTGCTGGTTCTGTTGTTTCTGCAGATTGTGTTGGCTGTGTTGGCGTTCTGTTTGGTCGCACAACCGGTGTTGGTGCTGCTGAAGGACATGCTTCTACTACAAGTTCAATTCTTTTGAAATCCTGCGTTTCATCACGATCAATGAACACATTTGCATCGACATTGTACGTTTTCGCTGTCAGGCCTGCCGGGACTGTATAGGTAATACTTCGTCGCCAGGTATCATCTTCATCAAATTCTTCTAATGCGAAATCAGGGAAATTTTCACTAATGTCAAGATCTGCGTTTTCAACGGTAACTACTGTGTGGTCTTGATCATCTGTTCCAAAATTTTGAATTTCAAGATCGAGTGTGTAGGTGTTTCCTTCACATGCCTGAACTGTTGCTGGTGAGAATCGTGTTTGTGTAAATCGAACGTCATCTTTTTCTCGTTTCAATTCAAGTTTAACTTTCCGTTCAATTTCATAGTCAACATCTTTCCCATCTTCGCCTGTAAGCTTGAACTCAAGATTGTAATCTCCTGAATTTGCATCTTCTGGAATGGTGAACCGTACGGTGATTTCGTCCTTTTTATCGGCTTTGATATCGCTAAAATCATAGGTGTCTGTGAAATCACTTGGGAAAATGTCGTCATCATCTGCATCGATTTCAATCTCGATTTTTTCAAGTTCAGATTCGTCATAATCATCGTTATCAAACAAATTTTCAACCTCAAATGTTAAGATTAATTCTGTTCCAGGTTTCACATCATTATCAAGCGTGAAACTTGTTTCGGTTTGTGCATCAAAATCATCATCACGGTTTTTTCCATCTTCATCAACATAATCTACGGTGATTTCTTTAAATGAAAGCATGTTCAATGTATTTTGAACGAGGGGAGCGGTTACTGTATTGCTTGCTTCCAATTTAATGGTACCAATAGAAGATCTACCTGGATTCTTGTCATGCGGTGCCTCAATGTTGAATTCAACTTGCGTACTTGCACCAGCTGCTACTGTCACTTCTTGGTTTGCAGATCGATAATCACCTGGTAATCCTTCCGCGCTAATTGTGATAATTTCTTCTGCATCGCCGTTATTTGTTATGGTAAATGCATTTGTTGTTTCTATGATACGTTCTTCATCTTCTTCATCAAATTTAGAATAGTCAACTTCTACAAGAAGATCGCCGTTGTCTAATCCGTCTGTAATTTCAATATTTGCTGATACCGTAACTGCTAATAGAACGAGTACAAGCAAAGGTGTTAATAGTTGCTTCATTGTAATTTTAATCGCCCCCGATTATGTTTTTATTCCTCAGTAGTTACTTTATTTAAAAAGGTATCGGTGATAACCAGTTATTTGGCATTTTTCCTTTCCCTTTCATACTGTTCTAGAAGGCGGAACGATATATAGTATTGTGGTGGAACGATGGTGTTTAGGTAGATTTTGCATGAACGTTATAATACAAGAAAAAATAAAATTCACTTATTCCCAAAGTAAAACATTTTCTCCACCGCGACATCTTCCACGTTATAATCACCGCCTTTCGGGTGTGCTTCTTTCTCTGGTGCAGGTGCTGCTTCCGGTGATTCCTGCGATGGAACTGGTTCAGGTACTTTGTCCGCAACAATTTCTTTGACTGTCGGGATACTTGCTAACCGTACTTTATTCTTAAGCGTACTTACTTCTCGTTCTAAATTTGCCACTTTTTCATGGAATCCTTTCAGTTGGCTTACGATATATTCCGTATTTTGTTTCAAAATATCTTTGATTTGATCTTGTGATAACGCTACCTGACTTGTTTCTTCCACTGGTTCGGGAGATTTTTGTTCTTGAACTTTGTGCAATGTATCCTTCATCTCGTTATATTCTTGCGCATTCCCTTTGTAAATTTGTTCCGCTTGCGCGATTGCATTCTCTCGATCAGATGCGAGACCTTGTTTCATAAGTTCAAGCGCTAAAGAATTAATTTTTTGAATTTGTTCTACGTTCATCATACCTACCTCTTTTGTTGTAGAATAACTATTTTCCCTTCTTTATTAATGATTTCTATTCTAGGGAGTATACAATTAAAGAAAAATCTGTACCTACGCTCCACAAACAAGCGGAATTTTGAACGGAATGACTTCTGTTGTTCCCAGATAGACAAGAACGAGCCCGACAACAATTCCAATAAACAACCCGGTCATGAAATACTTAAACTCAATAATACCTAGTTGGCCTCTTTTTTTCATAGATGAAGTAAATATTTGTCGCTTATAAATGTTTCGTTTAGCTCTCCAAAAACAAAAGCTTTATATACGATGGGCAAAAATGATATTTAAAACTATCTATATGAGGTTCTCCAATGCGACGAAAAATACTCAAAGAATGTACTGAATGCGCGAGTAAAAACATTTATCGGAATGTGGAGCGTGGCGAGACAACATGCAGAGATTGTGGTTTAGTTATTGAAGATCGTATGGTTGATTTCTCACAAGAATGGCGAGATTTCGCGGATGATGGATCATCTGGACAAAAACGACGAACGGGAGCGCCAACCTCACACACAAGTTTCGATCAAGGTCTTGGGACCGAAGTTGGATCAACCTCCGATTTCTATAAATTAGGATCAGATAGAGAACGAGACAGGTTCTTCCGATTACGAAAATGGAACATTCGAATTAGCACGGCAATCGAGCGAAATTTGAAAGTGGCACTTGCTGAACTTAAGAGAGTAAGTTCATTTTTACGATTACCTCGTTCAGTAGAAGAAGAAGCGGCACGAATTTATCGGAGAGCTGTGCAGAAAGGTCTTGTGAGAGGAAGATCAATGGAATCTGTT
>NZBO01000004.1 GCA_002686315.1 archaeon
CAAAGAAGCTCCGAGTCTTGCGACACCTCCACCTGTTCGAGGGAAACCTCCCCGTAAACCAGACGCCAAGACAGTTTCAATAGAGAAATATCCTGCACAAAATAATGATCGATTAACAGGTCCTATTATCGGTGTTCTTACTTTGGGATTAGTAGGATCCATAGCGTGGTATGGACTAAAAGATTCTCGTCTAAGGGATGTAAAATCTACGAAAGATAATGCTGTTGCAAAACCAGATTTAGCTCCACATAGAGTAACTGTTGGGGTGCCAGATGCAATGTCTACACCTGTTGATGCACGTGTGCAAGATGCATATGTTAAAGATGCTACTGTTACGAAAGATTATGCTATTGCGAAACCAGATGCGAAGGTGAAAGACGCATATGTTAAAGATGCGCACGTTCCCGACGTCAAAATTAAAGATGGATCTCCTGTGTATGTTGCATTACATGGTGCGATAAAAAGTAAGAATCGTGATGATATTGCAGCTGTCATTAGAAAGCATTGTGGTGAGACACTTGATATCTTGTCTGCTGATTATAATGGTAAAACGCCACGGGCAGCTATGGGTGAATTATTTGATGATCTAACATATGCTGATACCAAACTATCCGGACGAAATGATTTACGTCGGAACTTCGTTGACGTGATGGGTAACGTGACACTTCCCTACTCCCTTACATGTGATTAGTGTAACTACTCG
The DNA here is from genome assembly GCA_002686315.1 of archaeon. GTDB lineage: Archaea > Nanobdellota > Nanobdellia > Woesearchaeales > GW2011-AR9 > UBA11998. Next base: position 704 of record NZBO01000004.1, read on the forward strand.
CAATTAACAACAAACCAGAAAACTTTATATAGTAATCACTATTTTAAAGTAGTATTATACATGAAGGTACCTACAATGAAATTATATGACATTATTAAAACAGGATTATTAACAGCAGCACTTTATACACCAGTACATGCTGCTCCAGGTGATGAATTTAAGAAAGCTGCAGATGCGGCGCAAGTTTCTACACAAATTAACAGAAAAGGAAAAGTCTGTGTGAGTAAAGATGGTGGAGATGTGATCGTGAGTAATGTTCGTGGAGAAGGATATGAAGCAGGTCGAGCGGATTGTGTTCCTCCTACACCTAAGAAAGCTAAACCTAAACAAAAAAAATCTAGTCCTTATATGTGTAATATTGCAAGTAGTCCTAAATTAGCAGATAAATACAAAGGACCCATCGGATGTGTTCGAGATTGGAGGAATGAGAAGATCCTTGAGACAAACATTTTGGTGCCAATAGGTTCGTCTAATTTTAAGAAGGGTGCAAAAATCTGTCGTCCTAGACAGTCATGCTACGCAATGCCTGGGAAAGAAAAGTTTACAGTAATAGATAATCCATTCGCAATTGCTCAAGATGATCCTGCACAGGAAGTGCCTCAAACTGGTGCACCATTCTCAATTGAAGACCTTATCGCGAACGATGAAGTTATAGTGGAGGGAGAGCGTCTACCCGCAACAGATTTTTATAAGCTTCGTGAAGATGTTAAAGAAGGTGAATTATATCTTCGGGTGAATATACTTGATGCAAAGGGAGGAAATCTTACCGATAATAAGACTAAATTCGTCCCAAAAGGTCTTGAAGGTGGTGGGGTTACATATGAAATAATTCTTCTTCGAAGAAAAGATACGGATGATGAAGGGGCTTTCAATACACCAAGAACATCTACCAATACTGCATATGCAACGCAAGCAGCACCTTCTTCTTCTCTAGATGAAGAGGTTGCAAGAGACAAAGCATTTGCACCATTCAGTGTTATTCAGCCCGTACAGCTTAAACCAATCGTACGAGAAAAATCAACACCATGGCACACATTTGTGGAAGTTGATGGAAGGGTCGTAGAGGACTCCAAACCAAATGCACGGGTACAATTTGGTGGTGGTGTGGGTCATCGAAGAGATGGGGCATATTTAGGCGCGGCATTAGGTTTAGGAATAGTTCCAGAAAGTCACGATAATCAAAGTGGAGTTATTACAATGACCAAGGAAGATAGTACTGAAGATAATGATCTTACATGGCTTGGCGATAATGTTGGGTTTAATCCGTTTACAGATACTACTACATATGGTAATTTGGATTTAGATGCACAAGTATATGGAGGTCTTGCACACCGAGGAGAAAGTTGGAAGTTAGCACTTACTGGAAGGTTTGGGGTTACGTATACGGAAGAAGAAAAAAGCAGAGAAGAGAGTTTGCGTGTTGAAGATCCTAATGGTAATGTTCTTCCTGGGTCAAATGATCCTTGGTCCACTGATCTTGGAACTGAGTGGCAACCTTCACTCTTGTGGGGGGTTGGCGCTGAAGCATTATATCGAGCGTCTGAATCTTGGTCAGTAGGTCTAGCAGGGGAAGTTACACGTCGCGGACGAGGAGTTGAAGCACCAGTAGGTATTAAGGTAGAATCTGAATTTAATGGATGGCGATTTAGTGCAACACCCCATTACGATTTTGCACAAGAAGGAGTTGGTCTTGGCTTGAGTATACAGTACGATCTTGAAGGGGGAAGTAAATAATGAATCGCACAAAATTATTCCTTGGATTATTTTTACTACTTATTATTCCAGTAGTGTCTGCAGCTGATGCAGGTGTTGTTGGCTATTGGACTGATGTTGAGGAAGCGAAACATACTGTCTTAGAAGGAACAGATGCACCATATGTTATAACTGTGGAAAGAACCGATGGTGGACCAGATATTGATGTAACTATTCGTGATCCAACTCGTAATCAGGCAGTACGGACCATAATTAATGAAGACAAACCATTTTTTGACTTTGTACATTTAGGAACTGTAGAAACTGCAGGGTTGGGTGGCGAGGATGTCACAATTCGTGTTGAATATCAAAATGTCGGGGACGCAAATTCACAAGAAACATATTCAATTACTCTTCAAATCTGCCGTGATACAGATGGTGATGGTGTTGCAGATCCAGATCAAGCAGAAGAATGTGAAGAGTTTGGTGAAGATATTTGTCCAGAAGATCCAGAAAACGATGCAGATAATGATGGTGTATGTGAACCAGAGGATATCTGTCCTGAAGGCGATGATAACGTTGATGTAGATAATGATGGAACACCAGATGCATGTGACGATTGTGTTGATGTAGATCGTGATGGGATTTGTGATGATGAAGATCCATGTCCTAATGATGCAGAGAATAGTTGTGACAACCCAGTTATTGGAGACGTTCCTAACTTCTTTGATATAAATGAAGGAGAAACTGTTGAATTTGAAGTTGAAGCAGAAGATCCAAATGGACGAGATCTTAACTTAATTGCATTACAAGATTGTAACGCACGTAATGGTGGATTTGATGTAGGACTATGTCTTTTCACTAACATTCTTGCGATTGTAGGTGGATCAAACAATTTACCTGATGGTGCAACGTTTGAAAACGGTAGCTTTGAATGGGAAACTAATTTTGAGACAGTTCGTCATACAGAATATCCAGGTTTCCTAGGATTACATGAAACACATGATATTATGATTATTGCACATGCAGATGCACAGAACGGGTTAGATCGTTCTGAAACACGAAATGTCCGAATTATTGTGAATGATGTAAATCAGTTACCTACTATGACTGCTGTTGAACTTAATAATGGACCTGTTATTGTAGATGAAACAAATACCCAACTACGTCCTCTTGTAGCACTTCAAGGAAATACATTTAATTTTAACATTCTTGGAGATGATTTAGATTTGGATGATGATGAAGCAAACTTAGAATATTCAATAGAAGAAGCACCTGCTGGTGTCGATGATTTACTTCGTATTGCAAGTAACAATAGATTCTTTTCATGGACAACTGCAGCAGACCAAGAACCAGGTGTCTATAATGTTCAGTTCAAAGTACATGATACGTACATGGGCGCAAATGGAAATAATCCTAACGAAGTACTCATGGATGTTGAAATGCTTGTGTGCGCAGATGCAGATCAAGATGGTGTTGCTGATGAAGAATGTCTTGATGAACCAGTAGATATCTGTCCAGAAGTTCCTAACCCTGACCAGAATCCGGAAGATTTAGATCAAGACGGTATTCCTGATGAATGTGATGATTGTATTGATGTTGATGGCGATAATGTTTGTGATAACGAAGATAACTGTCCTTTAATTGAGAACCCTGATCAAGCTGATGCTGATAACAATGGTGTTGGCGATGTTTGCGATGAGGATTGTGTTGGGGATGCTGACGAAGATGGCGTTTGCGATAATGAAGATAACTGCCCATTAATTGAGAACCCTGATCAAGCTGATGCTGATAACAATGGCGTTGGCGATGTCTGTGATGAGGATTGTGTTNNTGATGNTGANGAAGATNNTGTCTGNGATNATGNAGATAACTGTCCTTTAATTGNGAACNNNGATCAAGNNGATNNTGATNANNATGGNNTTGGCGATGNNTGCGATGAGGNTTGNNTTGGGGATGNTGANGAAGATNNTGTCTGNGATNANGNAGATAANTGTCCTTTAATTGCGAACGAAGATCAANTAGATATTGATGCAGATGGTATTGGCGATGCATGCGATGTTTGCATTGATGTCGATGAAGATTTAGTATGTGATAACGTTGACATCTGTCTTGTTGGTGATGATGCCGCTGATCAGGATGGAGATCTTATCCCGGACGCATGTGACATTTGTCCCTTAGATGCTGATAATGATGCAGACGGAGATGGTGTCTGTGGTAATGTTGATATTTGCCTTGNAGGCGATGATAATGTTGATCAAGACCAAGACGGCCAACCAGATGCATGTGATATCTGTCCTGCAGATCCATTAAACGATGCAGACGGAGACGGTGTCTGTGGTAATGTTGATATTTGCGAATTAGGTGATGATAATGTAGATCAAGATAATGACCTTATTCCAGATGCATGTGATATTTGTCCTGCAGATCCATTAAACGACGCAGACAATGATGGTGTCTGTGGTAATGTTGATATTTGCGAATTAGGTGATGATAACCTTGATGCAGATCTTGATAACGTCCCAGACGCATGTGATCTTTGCCAAGGCGATGATGCAGCAGGCGATGCAGACAATGATGGAATCTGTGGCGATATTGATATCTGCCCACTTGATCCAAATCATGTTGATCTGAACAATAATAATATCCTTGACTGTCAAGAACCAGACGGTCTACGATTTATCTCAGCTCCTGAAGATATCATGACAGCGGGAAGAACGTACACATATGATGCAGATGCAATTGATCCACAAGGAGATCCAATTACATTCATCTTACGAGAAGGACCAGAAGGTATGACAATAGACCCTAACACAGGGTTACTTACCTTTGAAGGAGATGACGAAGGATCATACAGAGTGGATATTGAAGCGACAGATGGTCAAGAAACGGCACGACAACGATACACGTTACGAGTGCGGAGAGCATTCAAAGGTGTTGAGCTCGCACGTGCGTATGTCACGCCGGAAGTAACCTACGCAGGCGGCTATGTGCAAGTGCACGTTGAAGTAAATAATGAAGGATCTGTCGACGTAGACGATTACAGAGTCATTGCAATGATGCCAGAACTCGGCGTCTACGGTTCCACAGGCGAATTTAACCTAGATAATAAACGAACGGAAGGGAAAACAATCACGTTACCTATTCCATATTACACATATCCAGGGTATTACACAGTCAAACTGATCGTCCAAGACGATCATTTCCATGACACAATGTACAGAGAGGTTTTGGTGCTTGGTTGAGTATTCAAAAGTAGTCACCCCGTGTAACTACTTCGAAATACTAAACTTTACGAAAGCTTTATAAATAAGGCTTGTTTCGAGGTGTTGTAGGGAGTAATCCCTCTAAAATTACATTCCAAACAGTAAAAATTTGGAGGAAGAAACAAAATGAGAAAATTAATGAGTGTAGTAGCATTGTTTGTCTTTGCTGTATTAAGTGTCTCTTTAGTGAGTGCATTTGTACCAGGACAAGACATTGTGATCGATCGAGTTGAAGTAAATAACGTTCTACTTGATAAGAATGCAAACGAAGCTGACTTCAACCTTGATAATGCGAATAGCCTTATCGTTGAAGAAGGCGAAGAACTAGAAGTTGAAGTTCTAGTTAAGGCAATTGGTTTTAACGCTGAGAGTGTTCGTGTAACAGCAGAAATCAGTGGCTATGAATATGATGATTATGAAGAAGTTCGAGCAAGAACACACGTTTTTGATTTAGACGGATTNGTTGAAGGTCAAGANNACGCNGAAGCNACGAAGCGAGTTAGATTAAATCTTCANATGCCTAANAGGTTAGAAGATGATAGATACTTACTTCGAATCACNGTGGATGATAAAGACAGTTCATCTTTAGTACAAAATTACGTATTACAGATTGAACCTGCACGACATGCATTAAGCATTCGTGATGTCTACTTCTCACCTGGAAGTACTGTAGAAGCAGGACGATCCCTTCGTGGAACAGTTCTCTTAGACAACTTTGGTGACCGAGATCAAAAAGACGTTGTTGTTCGTATGGAAGTCCCTGCATGGGGCGTATCCGCAGTTGAAGTTGTTGATGAAGTAGAGACAGACAATCACAACTTTGACCATGAAGATGTTCCTGAGATGTTCTTAGCAGTTCCTGCTAACACAGCTGAAGGTGAATACCAAGTTGTTGTAACAGCTCAATACGACGATCTTCGTGAAAGCGTAAGTAAAACCTATACGGTTCATGTTAACGCAAACCCACGATTCCAAGCAGCACAGAATGGTCAGTCTGTTCTTGTAAGTGTTCCTCAAGCACGAACCATCGCACAAGGTGCAACAGGTAGTTTCGCTATCGCACTAAGTAATGATGGATTCACAAGCCGAGCATACACATTACAAGCAGTTTCCACTGAAGCTGTTTCCGCAACTGCATCACAGAACTTGGTTGTTCTTGAACCAGGTCAAAACGCAGTTGTTCGTGTGGATGTAACTCCTGAAAGTTTCGCACCAGTTGGCGAGCATGTAGTTTCAGTAGTTGTTAGTTCAGGTAACGAAGCAATTGAAACTGTCATGTTTACTGCAAATGTTGCACCAGCAACAGAAGGTAGCACAGGAAGTACAGGTCTTGCAAAAGGCTTAGAAATTGCGTTAATCGTCTTAATTGTCTTATTAGTTATAATCGGCTTAATCATTGGATTTAGCAGATTACGAAAAGACGAAGAAGACGAAGAACAAACGTACTACTAAGTACGTGAAGGTTTCTTCCTTCATTTTTTTATTTTCTTTTTTGAAATCTTTTTTTTTATACTCCTTTTTTCATGTTTAACAATCTTTTTATACCTTCATTGTAGACTAGAACTATGAATATTGCGATCATTGGTGCAGGCCCAGTAGGGTGTTATGCAGGTTATTTACTTGCACAAGAAGGCCATAAAGTATCAATCTATGAAAATCATGCTGAAGTAGGGAAACCGATACAATGCACTGGTCTTCTTACCAAAGATTTAGATGAATTTAATCTAGATACCAATAAATTTCTTGTGGATACAATGCATACGATTGAAGTATCTTCTCCTCATAAAAAGCTCTCGTTACACCAAAAAGAATATCTTGTATGTCGAACCAAATTTGATCAATATTTGGCATCATTAGCAGAACAAGCAGGCGCCGCAATTCATACACAACATTCATTCCAACGAAAAGAAGGGAAGGAGTTAGTGATCAAAAACACTAAGGATAACGAAGAGATCCGTATCACACCAGATCTCGTCATTGGTGCGGACGGTCCTCTCTCTCCTACAGCAAAAGCGTACGGATTCTACCATAAAGATAGGAAAAATTATGTTGGTATTCAGGCGACGGTGAAAGGGAATTTCAAACAGGGTACTATCTCAACATTTTTTAGTAATGATGTCTGTCCTGGACTGTTTGCATGGGTTGTTGCAGAAGACGCACACACCGCGAGAATTGGCCTTGGAACACTCAAAGACTCACGTAAACACTTTGATCGATTCATGCAAAAGTATGACTATACGGCAGTAGAAATGCAAGCTGGGACGATTCCTGTCTACCATCCCAAACAACAGTTACAGAAAGATAATTGTTATTTATTAGGCGATGCAGCTGGGTATGTCAAAGCAACAACACTTGGGGGCATTATTCCTGGTATGAAACAAGCACAAGTTCTTGCACGATGTATCAAAACAGGCGACGATTTCCAGAAAGCATGCAAACCTATTGCAAAACGTTTGAAAACACACTTATTTATCCGAAATATCTTAGATAAATTCTCTGACAACGATTTTGATCATTTAGTAGAATACGTAGGACAAGATAAAATAAAAAAAATCCTGCTCGTTCATACCAGAGAAAACCCACTTCCCATTATTCTCAAGGGAGCTATAAAAGAACCACGGTTTGCACGGTTTGTGAAACATTTGTTTTAGACTGTGATTATTGTTTCAAGTACTATAAAAATAGTTGATCCTATTTGAACAACATGTAGAAAAAGATATATCAGCAAGATAACCCAGCACAAATTATACAAGATTAACATAATCCATAATGTAGGTGATTTTTTTTGGAAGAATCTAACGTTCACAAAAGGTACAAGGGCTTTATGTTTTTCTTTCTTTGCGTTCTTTTGCAGGTATAAAGCAGTTACAATAAATGTTACTATGTACACTAAGAGAGCTACACCAATTAGCAATAAAACTGCAAATAAAGCTTCCCAAAATCCATCATAACTCCCGGTTCCGTATGACATTGTTCTGTCTAGAATTTCTCTTTTTTAAGTTTTTCTAACATAAAATCAACCAATTCAGTGCCTTCATATAACCATGTGGTTCACAATGACAATAGGGGTGAGAAATATATGGTTTCGTGTAAATTGCCATGTCAAATGATTCTACCAGTTCTCTATTCGCATCAGAAATTGCGTTATAGGGTGGTCTAAATAATGTTGGTGTTTCATTAAAACATGATTCAAATATGTCAATTGCTACATCAAGATCTTCCTTCGTCACATCCTCTTCAAACTCATGATACGAATGTGTAATACCATGCAATCCAAGTGTTTTGTTTAATGATACAATATACGAACACCATTCCTTCTTCTCGCTAATCGATTCTCTATTCAAAAGAGGCGTAACATACAACACATCAGCCTTCGCCAAGAGAGAAGGACAATCATATGAAGGATGTACATCATCAACGATGAGAGGTGATCTGCTTACAGAGAACACAATCACAAACAACAAAATAAGAATTATCCACTTGATCTTATTTCGCAAACTTTTGAAGAACATTTTTGTACCTCCTATTCATACCACCTAACCGAAATATAACAACGTCGTTAATACCTCTTTCTTGCATCTCATCTAGGTCACGTTTCAATTCTTGGACTGACAAAATGGGTTCATCACCCAAAATTCCTGTTGCGATCGTCCCTAAGCCAACGTGTAACTTTGTTCCATACAATGAATGCATACCAGAAATACCAGGTAATAAAAACGATGGAATAAGTTTATGCATCGAGGTATAATACATTACAATCTTCCTATTACCATATTTTTGAGGAGAAAACGACACGCCCATTCTTTTGAACCACCAATGTACAATTTTATTCTTAACTGGATACTCTGCTGTTATAATCTTCTTCCCATACTTCCTAAAAAACCGTTTTATAATTCGTTTGTTTCGTATAAAATTATCACAACGTAGAAATAACCATGGATGCCTGAAAGGAAGTTCCGCATCCCACATTACACTTACCTTACTTGCAATGGCATCATTAATAACACGTTTCACTGCCTTGGGAGAACTGAATGGACTAAGCCAGTACCCTTCTTCCTTGCTAAGAATTGGCCACCATGCGAATGTAATACCTTTTTTCTTATGCTCTTTAACATGCTTTCTAAATTCCTTCACACTTCTTGCAGCAACGTATACTGTGCAGGCCCATGTGACATATTTCAATTTCCCTAAACTTCTTGTACTTGGAAATTCTTCAAAGAAACTAATTTTCATACAACCTCGAAATAATCAAGAATTAATATAACTTACTACTTTACATCAATTATTCCATACCAATTAAGGATGATTCTATCGGCAGCTTTCACGATATCTAACTCTTTCCCAATTAATTTGATACACATACCGTTCGCTTCAATTCGTGGACCGTCTCCATCAACAATTTCGATTAAAGGCATTCCTTTTGTGTCTTCACAATTGGCGATAGTTCTGTTATCACAGATGGAATCTTCAAATGTACACACTGCTTCCGGAATTCTGTTCATACCTTGCGCCATGTTGATACTTAGTTCAGACGCGGCAAGTGCTTGATATTGATTTGATTTGATGGGATCTATCGCGATATAGACAAGTTGTCCTTGACTGAACGCAGGATCTAAATTACCCGTAACAGGAATTTGGTCAACGTCCTTTGGACCAAAGTGAAGTGGGAATTTAAATCGTTTATCAGGTAAGTTGACTTCACTCCACCATAAATTATCTACATTGACAAAACTAAAGCCATTGTAGATATAGCCTTGCTCTTCTTCCAAATTTCCTTCTAAATTCTCAGTATGAAAATCATCTATTGTAATCGGCGCTGCACCTGTAATGCCGTTCCATCCTTTAAACGCAATGAAAAAGAATGCAAAAATTCCAATAACAGCAAGAATTGTGAAAAATAGTTTTTTCCCATCACCCTTCTGTGCTTTCTCATTAACATCTGGTGCAGGAGACATGTCTTGCTCCGGCTCTTCCGCTAACTCACCCATTGGATTCAATAAATCACCCATGTCATGCCGGGAGTAATTTCTCTTTAAGAATGTTGTGGTTTAGACGTTCATTTTAGACTATTTTGTCCAGTGTCAGAGCCTTTGTATCCCTGAAATTTTCTACTTTCAACTATCGATTTATAAACCACTGGTCGCACTGGTCAAGTCCAGGCAACGTATTTAAACGATTAATTTCTCAAGAAAATATGACAAAAATAAAATTATTCAGAAACGGACGATTCGTTGGATTAGTCAACCAAGATTTCCATTATGAACAGGAACGAAAAGTCGACGCATTCTGGGAGAAGATTGAGTTAGAGAAAGTATGGTGAAGATGGGACGACGAAAACTTCATGGGCTATCAGAGAGATCACTTTACCTTAATGCTAACTTGATTTATAGTGAAGCGTTAAACTGTATTAGAAAAGAAAATTGGAAGAGAAATATTAGAACTGGAACTCTTCCAAAACTAAGACAGGAAGGATATAAATTAGTTACCTCAATTTTGACAAGAATGGAGGTAATGCAGCGTCTTACGCGAGAAGAAAATCTTCCAATCAATTTAGCGAGAAAAATATATTTTGAAGTTCTCTTAACATTTTCGATATATGAGATCACTTCTCTTGATAAGGTCATTTTGCTTCACAATTCCCTCATTGATAAGTTGGCAACATCTAACCTTGATTTTAAAGATGCACTTCATTTGCTTATCGCGAAATATCAGCAAATTCCTCTTTGTACGCATGATAAAAAACTGCGAGGAAATTTTTCAAATCATGAAACAAAAACTCGCTTTTATGAGGAAGTATACAAACCACAGGAGTTGATCAAAAAATGACGATACATTTTTATAATAGAGAAAACAAAGAACATCCTATGGTTAAAGGATTTAGGAAAGGTTTTATCAATATTAATGGACATAAACTTGATGCTAATATCCCTGAGTCGGAATATCAAAAAATGCTCAAAAACGCAAAGGACCCAAAAGAAAGAGCTATCTTGAAATCGTTTCCAAAAGTTTCTCTATAGGTTTCATGCACTGATTCCGAAACGAATCTTCTCCTTGCGCTGCAACATGTTCTGTGAAAATAATGTTCCCTTTGCCTTCCAATTGTTCTTTAAGTGAATCTGAATACACATCTAACGCCACGCCACGAAATCTGCCATCATTGAAATCGTCAATTAACCCTTGCTCTTCCACTACTTCTGCTCGACTTGTGTTAATGAAGAAACTGCCCCATTTCATCCGCTCAAATCCTGTTGCGTTAACCAATTCTTTCGTATGTTTGTTGAGAGGTACATGTACCGTTACGATATCTGCTTCCCGTAAGACAGTATCGAAATCTTTCATTTCTGTATTCAATTTTTGAAGGACAGCAGGATCTTGTTCAATAACATCAAATGCAATAATTCTGCAACCAAACCCTTGCACCTTTTCTGCCACAATTTTACCAATCGCACCAAAGCCAATAATGCCAAGCGTCTTATCTTTCAGTTCCGCGAACGGTTGCTGATTTCGAAGAATGGAAAGAATCAAATGGACAGTATGTTCCGCTACACTGTTGGTATTCGTGCCAGGGATGAAGATAAGTTCAATTCCCTTCTCTTTTAACAAATTCCAGTCGATATTGTCTATCCCCACACTGCAACTCACGACATATTTCACGTTGGGAAATTGGTTTATTTGTGCTTCCTTAAATTCGGTAAATGTTCTCAATACGACAGCTTCGTGATCATACTGTTTCTCTTCTAGGTTTGCTATCTTTTCGAACTCTGTTTTTTCAGAAAGTAATAATTCCGCATCTTTATGTAATTCACCAATCAATAAGGTTTTCATAATCAAAAAACAAAATCAATGTTTTATAAAGATGATGAAACGAAGTAATACTTCTTAAGTAAAAAAAGAAATTCTGGATGGAATTTCTCACCATTTGCAATCATCTGTTTAATCTCATTTACTGAGAAGAACGCGACATGCCCCACTTCGTCATTATAATTAAACGGACCATTGTGTTGTGCATGGAATGTTGTGAGAAATTTGTGAATCTTCTTCCCATCTCGTAGGATCTTATACTCGTCATACCACCTCTTGTCAAGTTCAGAATGAACGCCGACTTCTTCCTCCATCTCTCGCAGAGCCCCTTGCTCATAACTCTCACCTGCTTGGACATGTCCGCCGGCCGAGGTAACCCAATACCCTGGTAAAAATGATTTGGTTTTACTTCGTTGCTGCAACAGGATCTTCCCTTCTTTGTTAAAAATAAGAACGTGCACGATCCGATGTGGATGTTCATTTGCATAAATCTCGTTAACTGGAGCTTGTCCAATCACTTCGTCCTGCTCATTTACGATGTTAAGGAATTCCATCTGAAAAGAAGAAACAAAGAACTATGTAAACATTTCTATTCTGCTTTGGCAATTCGTCCAGATTTTTTCGCCTTTTCAATGGCACGAGATATCACAAATGCCATAATTACCGTAAACAAGACAGACACAACTAACGCATACACAAGACTTCCGTAATTAATAGTATTCCCTGCTAAACTTGCACGTAACTGTTCAAAGACATGCGTGGTTGGTAACAAGACTGCGATTTTTTGTGCCCATACCGGTAATGCCGAAACGGGATAAAAGACGCAACTGAACGGTTGAATTATCCAAATGGTACTCCATGCAAGTACTTGCACTCGTGTTCCAAATCGAAATACAAGCGAACTGATAAGTAATCCAACTCCCCATGCGAATAATAATAAAATGCCAATAAACATTGCGAAATGTCCTAAATTGAATGCAAAGAAGTTAAATTGGTATAACAAAAAGCTCACGCTAATCATGACTGTGAATGCTATTAATGAACGAACAATGCCAAGGATTGAGAGTGCGACCATCAATTCACTGACCTTAACAGGAGCTGCGAAAAGATGATAGACACTTCTCGACCAAAAACTCTCCAAAATATAGACAACCGGATCCTGGCTTGCACGCCATAAAAAGACCCAAATAACAATAGCTCCTAATATCGAATTTAAAATATTAAATTCAGAGATACCTTGAATATAAAGAGTCATAAACCCCCAAATGAAAATGTCTAAGATTGGCCAGTAAATAACGTCAAAGATACGATCTAGACTATTAAGGGAGGCATAGTAATAATTTTGAAGGAGTGCTCTAATTCGGTGCCATCTCATTTATGAGTCACCTCTTTTTTGACAGCATTTCTGGATTGCGCGATAAAATATTCTTCCAGCGTTGGTTTATCAACATGAATGTCATCAAATACTATTTTTTTCTTCACAAATTTTTCAAGTAGAGGATACAGAACCTTATTTTTATTTTTAATTTGGAACGAAATCATTTTTCCTTTTTCACTAAATGGAATACCTTCTTTTCTAAGAAGCGATTTTGCCTCTTTTTTATTCTGTGAGAAACGTAATGTCACGCGCTGCATTTGTAACTCCTTAACAAGATCATGTGCATTCCCAACTCGAACAATTTTTCCCGAATCCATGAATGCAATTCTATCACATAACTTCTCAACTTCTTGCATATAATGGGAAGTGAAAATAATGGTACATCCAGTTTCTTTGTTATATTGCAGTAAATGATCTCGTACGAGTTCTGCGACATCCGGGTCAAGACCAACTGTACATTCATCAAGGAATAATATTTCTGGATTGTTTAGTAATGCCTTCACAATCACAAGACGTGTTCGCTCTCCTGAACTTAAATAAGACACTTTTGTGTTAAATCGGTGTGTAACCATAAATTTCTCAGATAACTCACGAATTTTCTCCATTGGATTATGAACATTATACAAATTCGCGAACACTTTCAAGTTCTGGAGCGCAGTTAAGTTATGACTTAAATGGTAATATGCCGTTGCCACGTTACATCGCTGTTTACATTCTTCCTCGTTCTTGAAATAGTTCTTTCCAAACATTGTGACACTGCCAGAATCGGGTCGTGTTAACCCTGTTAACATGTTAATTGTTGTTGATTTCCCAGCACCGTTCACACCAAGTAAACCAAAAATTTCACCTTTCTGAACTGAGAACGAAACACCATCTACTGCGGTAAGTTTTTTCCCTTTTATTGGAAACGTTTTTCGAAGTTTTTTAACAGTTAAAATGGCCATAGCAGTGGAAAATAGATATTGGTATATAATTGTTTAGAAAAGAGCCCCTGGGGAGATTTGAACTCCCGGTCTTCGCTTAGCTCGATTGTATATACGAGAGCGACGCATTCTAGTGTATTGCCAAAGACAATAAACCACTATGCTACAGAGGCACAAGAATCAGACTAATACTCCCTTTTTAAAGATTTTGGAGTAATTCATCCTTCGTTTTGAATTTTTTCTGGCAATCAGAACATACCGTGTACTGTTTTGACTCACCAGGTTTCTTTACAATAGTTCCTTTTACCTTCTCTAAAAAGAGTTCTTGCAATTTCTCTTTGCAGATGCTACATTTTACCATGCTTTGATTTAGGTACAAAATCTTTTATATAATTATGTGTTTGATAAGGTATGATCAATAAAAAAGTGAATAATAAGAAAGTAGATGATATTTCTAAACTAAAAGGATTACTTTCAACAAGGAAAGACTCTCAGCAACTAAAAAAGGAGATGAGGGAAGGTTGGCTCTAAAGTACCAAAACTAATATAAAACAACTTTATTCTCATACCCCATGCGAAAACGAATAGCAGTTATTGATCGGAACAAGTGTCACCCTCAAGAATGTGGGAATTATCTTTGTGCTAAATTGTGTCCTGTCAATAGAACTGGTGCTGATTGTATTTTTCCAGGAGATGACACTAAAGCGAGAATTGATGAATTGCTTTGTACCGGATGCTCGATATGTCCTGGTCGGTGCGTATTCGGCGCGATTGAAATAATCAACCTTCCAGAACAACTCAACAAAGATCCTGTCCATCGCTACGGACAGAATCTATTCGAACTCTACTCGCTTCCGTCTCCATTATTTGGCCAAGTTACAGGAATCTTAGGGAAAAACGGAATTGGGAAGTCAACAGCACTTAAAATAATGGCGTCGGTCTTGAAACCGAACTTAGGTAAGTGGGATAAAGAAGTTGACTTTAAAGATGTCATTAATTATTTTAAAGGGAGTGAAACCCAAAAATTTCTGACGAAATTACATAAAGAAGAAATTACGCTTTCTTACAAACCACAGCAAGTGGATTTAATTCCAAAACAGTTCTCAGGTACTGTAAAAGAACTTCTTACCAAAGTTGATCAGACTGGGAAGATTGATGAGATAGCGAAGGAATTACAATTAACACAATTCTTAGATACAGATATCTCAAAAGTCTCTGGCGGGGAGTTGCAACGTGTCGCGATCGCTGCAAGTGTATTGAAGGATGCAAATCTTTTCTTGTTTGATGAACCGTCTTCATATTTAGATATTAAGCAACGTATTAACATGTCCCAATTTATCCGATCGTTATCAAACAACGATACAGCTACTTTAGTGATAGAACACGATCTTATCATCCTAGATTACATGACTGATTTGCTTAACATCATGTATGGTCATGAAAATGTCTATGGAATCGTCTCAGGTGTGAAATCATCAAGGGAAGGTATCAACGCGTTCTTAGACGGCTATTTACGGGAAGAAAATGTACGATTCCGACCTAATCCAATCAAATTTATGAAAACACAGGATGCAGAGGAAGGTTTGCCTGTCCATCTCATCTCATGGCCAAAACTTTCTAAGACACTTGGCAATTTTACGTTAACGGCGAATCCAGGTACGTTGAAACGAAACGAAGTTATTGGTATTTTGGGTGAGAATGGGATTGGGAAGACATCATTCGTCAAATTGCTTGCGGGTGTTATGGAACTTGATGAGGGCGAGATTGAACATGACATTAAAGTTGCATATAAGCCACAATATTTAGATACGGAATCGGATCTTACTGTGGCAGAATTTTTGAAAGATGCTATCTCTAAGTATGATCGGCAATTAATTCAACCTCTTAACTTAGAAAAATTGTATGGACAAAAGTTATCCGAATTATCTGGCGGGCAGCTGCAACGTGTCGCGATCGCAAATTGTTTATCGAAAGATGCCGATCTTATCTTATTAGACGAGCCATCTGCCTACTTAGATGTCGAACAACGTTTGTTAATTTCTAAAATAATTTCGCAGGTGGCAATGGAACGTGATATCACAATTATGGTTGTTGATCATGATTTGATGTTTATCGATTATGTGTGTACTAAGTTACTTGTGTTTTCTGGTGTGCCAGCAAAAGAAGGAGTTGTTCAAGGACCGTTCTCTATGGAAGATGGAATGAACATGTTTCTTGAAGAGTTGGGAATTACGTTACGACGTGATATTAATAGTCATCGCCCTCGAATTAACAAACAAAATTCCGTGAAAGACCGTGAACAGCGTGGAAGTAATAAGTGGTATTATGGGTGATCTTTTGTCACAAATCTCACTTTTGGTCCCATTTTCACCCTTAATTTTGTCACACCTTCAATAGGTTCGCCACCTATCTGTGCATACAATCCTCTGTCATATGTGAATGAAAGTTCTTTCGTTTCAAAATCGTGTGCTAATTCTCCTTCATACTTTCCTTTAGAAAGCGCCGGCCATGCTAGTGCGAGCAGGGGTGTTTTCCCCCATCTTGTATCAAAGAAACGAACACTCATTTTTCCTTCTTGACGTAATTTTTGTGCGTTAGGATGAGCAATGATACCATGACCATAAAAACGAGTTGTGCCAAATGCAAGGACGCCTCCTTGATACGCTTCTGTCCTACCATTCTCTGCAATGTAAACGTGCAAAGCTGTATTTGAAAATGGATTGAGTAAGGTTGTGAGAATAGACGCTGCATACCCAGGATATCCTCCTATGATGCCACGCCATCTTTCATATCGATGACAAATTTTACCTTCAATACCTATACTTCCGAATGTGGCAAAATGTTGTTCTTTCTCGCCTTTTGCTGTTACATCAACCTCTAACAATGGAAGTTCTTCTCCTTCTAGATGTTCTCCTAATGCTCGCTTTACTTCTATTTCAAGCACATCTTTTGGCGTATATCCTACTTCCCGAGAGATCGCATTTCCACTACCACCAGCTAACGGGACGAGTTCAGGAAATCCATTTCCTCGTTTTCCCAGTTCTGTTAACAGTCGTGTCAGCGTCCCATCGCCGCAATACGTAATAATTCGCTGAGCACCATTCAAGCCTTCATATGCACCATCTGCTGTAATGTCGATTACGCTTGCACCATGATTTTCAAATTTTCCAAACCACTCCGCTAATCTCTCAGAATATCCTGTACTGTGTGGATTTACAATTATGGGAACTGTCATATTTCAAACAAAAATAAAAAACAATAAAAGAATTATTGTACTAGAATGCTCCCTTGGATGCCTGGTTCATACGTATCAAAATACTGGAACAATCCTTTCTCACTAAACTGATGTGTCGTGCTTGCGCCAGGTGGCAACTCAACATCGACAATCAATCCGTTGAATGTTATGGTATGTCGAACGCCCATCTCTGCTGATTTGGCATCTGCATTTTGATCACATACCTTTCTATTACCGCCGTTTGCAAGACAATCTTCATACGCTTCGCGTTCATTTAATCGACGACCATCGTAGTTATCAAACTCACTTACTTGCCGGTAATCCATGTTTACAAATTCAACGCTATCTCCTGCTTTAATTGTAAGATCTGCAGGTGAAAACTTACCAGAATCAATCAAGACACGATGTGTTATTCCAACT
The DNA here is from genome assembly GCA_002686315.1 of archaeon. Classification (GTDB taxonomy): domain Archaea; phylum Nanobdellota; class Nanobdellia; order Woesearchaeales; family GW2011-AR9; genus UBA11998. The sequence goes on from NZBO01000004.1 coordinate 18,419, forward strand.
GGAACACTATCAAATGTATGTACTTCATCATTTGCTACTGGTTCTTGAACAGTTACTTGTTCCGAACAACCAACTAGCAATAAAACACCCACCACCATTGCTATTGCAATGATTTGTTTCATTTTACTCCTCCTAGAGATTTAGTTTACGAGCGTACTCGCCAACTAGCGGGATATCTTTTTGCTCTCCTGAAAGAGAGTAGATAAGCCCAATTAACCACAGAATCGTCAATCCGATCCATAAAATGGTTGTGACAACATCACCAATGAATGGTACTATGCGTAAGATGGCGATTGTTACTTGCACAAGTACAACGACAATAAACAAGATTAATCCTTGTTTCGCATAAAACATTGCATACTTGTTTTCCTTCTTTGTTAGGAAGACAATCAGGAAGCCGACAACCATCAAAAATATACCTAAAAAGGCATATATTTTCCCATCCTCGACTTGTTTTGTGCTCACCATGCTACTTTAGGTGTGATTACTGTTTTTCTTAATAAACCTTTTGCTAATTACTACTAACTTGGGAGGAAAAAAAAAGAATGAATTTCGAACAGGAAACCACTTCGTAGTGATTAATTAAGAAAAGAATATAAAAGAAGCTGCTTTTGATAAGTCATGTATCAGGGATTAAGAAGATTGTGCACTGGATTAGCTTTACTTGCTGTCAGTTATGCTCCTCTTAGTGCTGTTGCGAATCCCCCTGAAAAACTAGGTATAGAAAAACAACAACCCAAGGTTGAGGAGATTGTTTCTGCTTTAAAATCGGAAGATATTACAAAAATCACCCTGTTTCCCTCCCGTGATGGTGGATATACTGTTAGAGTAAATGCTCGTGCTCTTTCTTATGATGTTGTTGTTAGTGGAGATGTACCTCTGCGAGATGGGCGTTGTAGGGTTGCGCTTTATGATCTGGATTCAATTAGGTCTGTACCAATGTCTAGTTGTCACAATATAATTACTCGTGGCGTAAATATTGCAGAAAAGTATGTAGAAAAAACAACAAGATTTGCGTTAGATTCTAAGAATGGTTTGGCTATTACAAATTGGAATCGGGGAGATGAACTACCTTTTTTTAGTTTTAAGACCCCTCAGTTTCGTGCAGAAATTACAATGGAAACGTCAGACGAACTTCAATATAGGGTCGTGTTAGAAAGTGATTATTCTTCAGTGAGTGCTGATGACATGACTCCTAAAATATTTAGGAGGTTAAGTTTTATTGATATTGGGTTAAATCGATTTGCTGTGTCTCCTACATTTCAAACATTATTTGATCTTGTTGATGGACAAATCCCAAATAGATGGGGACGTCCTTGGAAAGGATTAAAATCTCAAAAATAGTTTAGGCACGCCAGAACATCTTGCAATCCTTCTTGTATTTTGTTTTAAAAACGCAGATTGCGACAAGTACCATAACTACGCTGAACCATTGCCCTATTGTGAGTGAAAACCACAATGTGTCTTCCCTGAAAAAATCAACAATAAATCGGCCGAGACCTTCAAAAAACACGAAATTCCAGAATATAAATCCTGGCGTCCATTCCTTTTTGCTAAGCCATACAAGCCAGCCAAAGACCGCAAACCGTTTTACTGCTGCATAGATTGTAGAGGGATGTCGGCATACGTCTCCTCCTCCTGTATTTTTAAAATTCACACACCAACTGCCATCCCACGCTCGTCCCCATAACTCGCCGTTAATAAAATTCGCAATTCTTCCCAAAGCTAAGGCGAAAATGGCAGGGATAGAGAGGATGTCGGCCATTTTCCAAAAATCGAGTTGTTTCTTTTTACAATAAATCCAGACAGCAACAACAATTCCCACAAATCCACCGTGGAAACTCATACCACCTTGCCAAATTTTGAAAAAGTTGAGAGGGTTTGAGAGGTAATAACTCGGTTCCCAGAACACTTCAAAGATCCGTGCACCAGCAATAACGCCAATCATGATGTAAAATAATAAATCCCATGTGTCGTCTTTTGAAATTCCTAGTTGATCTTTCTTTTTGTTAAGCCACCATACTACTAATAAAAATCCAAGGACATACGCAAGACCGTACCATCTAATTTCTAATGGACCAACATCGAGTAGAGTTGGGTTGAGGTTGTGGATGTACATTTTCTTCCTTTTTATTCGATAGTATTTAATTGTTCCTTTTTCCTTTCAAAAATAAACGTATTGTGGGTTTATCCAAGATGTATTGTTTGTTTTTCTCAAACTGAAATGGGTTTCTCTTAAACTTAAAAAGAACTCTTTCAAACGTATTCTTGTTTTTTTCAGCCTATCTTATACTAAAGATTTATAAACCAGAAAAATGTTCTTCAACAAACATCGATGTACTTTGTAGAACGAATTCAAGCGCAAGGACCTAGGCAGCGTAAAATTGCGGTGCCTAAAAAATTCTGGAACGAGTTTCCAATAGGCTCATACGTGAAAATTTCTCTCATAAATGAACCTGATTTATTCTTTGTTGATAGAGTGCAAGCGCAAGGGAAATTGCAGCGACGAATTCCTGTTCCACACAAATTTTGGGGAGAATTTCCAATCGGAACATTCCTGAAAATAGAAATAATGAGGAGGGCACCATAGCAGCGACAAGACAACAAGGTCGAAAGAGGACACGAGTGCAAGATAGTCGTAAGAATGTACATAGTGTTCCGTTAGCTGTTCTATTGCTGTTTGTCTTTTTTGTTGGTATTCAATTTATCGCGAATGGTGGTTTGAGTGATAACTTCATCACGGGAGCGGCTGTTGGTGTTGGGAATGGTTCAAATGATGGGTTGGTTGTGGATGATGTTGTTGAGGAGCAGGTTGGTGAAGAAGAACAGGAAGATAATAATGGTACTAATGAGGAAGAACAGCAGGAAGACAATAATACAAATCAAGAGGAAGAACGAGATGAATTGCCTCAACTAAATGAAGGGGAAGAAGAGCAGCAAGTAGAAGAGTTAGGGTTACCTGCCCAAAACAATAATGTCTCTGAGGAGCAAGAAGCTGATGAAGAGAATAACGTGGAACAACGGCAAGAAGAAAATAATACTGGTCAAGAACAAGAAGAAAACCAGCAAGACGAAGAACAGGGTGAGGAAGAAGAGCAAGAAGAAAATGCCGAACTTGAAGATAATAATGAGGAAGAAGATCCTAATCAGAACCAGCTTGGTATTGTAGCTGCTGCAGTTCTTGACAACTTCTTGGAAATTGCAGCTGCACCAGTCATTGATTCACTCTTGATTAACACAACGAATCCTGCAACAAATGATACAAATCAAAATATAACGTCTAATGTTTCAACAAGTGATGGTGATGCCGATGATGTCAAAGTGATCTATAACTGGTTATTGAATGGAACACCGATTGCAGTGCTTAACATACCGTTTGAAAAAGTTAATAGTTCAACTTCTCAAAACGCGTGGGATTATTCTGGGAAAACAAATAACGGTTCTGTTCTTGATGGAACATGGAATGCAACCGGTGATCGGTTTGGCAAGGGGGCGTATAAGTTAGATGGCGTAGACGATGAAATTCGTCTTGGAACGTTAGATGGATTTTCAAACTCATTAGTTGATAACTCGACAGTCTCATTTTGGATAAGATGGAACCATTCGGACACGTGGGAAGCTCCATTAGGTGGATCGGCGGGTTCTAATGATCCTGCCTTTTTCGTGTTTGCAAACCGTAACGGCGATCCAGTAGATGATCCCGGCGAAATTTCCTTCTGGTTACGTGGAACGGGGGGTATCCTTTCAGGTGGAACAGGGAGTGGCGCCGCTGCAGATATTGATATCGCGGATGGTAAATGGCACCATATTGCACTTAGGACATCGGGAATTAGCACAACTGATGTAACTCTTTTTGTTGATGCTACTGAAAGGACACTCGATTTCTGGAATTCTGATACTGTTACTGCAATAGGTACTTTTGAAGATTTCTCACTTGGTGCAAGATATTTAAGTAGTACAAATGTAGGGGATAGATTCTTTAATGGGAATCTTGATGAAGTTATTTTCTTTAATAGAAGTCTCTCTATTGAACAAATTGAAGCTATTTATCAAAACCAATCAGGTGTTATTGTTTCAAATGAAACAGTTATGGGAAACAATTGGACAGTACAAGCATATCCTAACGATGGGAATGGGGACGGGGCTGTTGCACAATCGAACAGTGTCGTTATTATCGCTGCGACGCCTCTTGAAGTTACTTTTTCTAATCCTCCAAATGGCACAAATGTGAGTTCAGGGTTGCAAGCATTTAACGCCACTGTTATCGATGCATCGGGGGTTGATACTGTCCTATTTGAAGTAAGTAACGGCACCAAACCATTTAACACCACAGCCACTAATGTTTCAGGGAATTGGAATGTGAATATTGACATGGACACATTAATTGAGGATCTTCATACAGTTACAATATTTGCCAATGATACTGCTAATAATAGAAATGATAGTGTGTTCATTAACATCAAAGTGGATCGAACTGGACCTGCCGTGACACTTGCGAATACCACGTTTACGACAACGAGTACAACACCATCCTTAACATTCAACTTTACTGACGCATCGATCAGTGCAAATTGTACATTATACTTGAATGGTTCTTTTAACGTGAGTAATGAAGCAACTGTCAATAACACAAATACGATTCTTACTGCAACAACCTTAAATCTTGGTCATTACACTGCATCCGTCAATTGTACGGATGGGAGTAGTAATACTGGAAATAGTACTAATATGACGGTAATTATTAACTCTCAAACTGCGCCTGTAATCAATAGCCTTTTAATCAATACAACAGATCCTGCTACTAACGATACTAACCAAAATATCACGACAAATGTATCTACAAGTGATGCTAATGGAGATGATGTGAAAGTTATTTACAACTGGCTCTTGAACGGATCTTCAATACAGCTTGTCAACATGCCATTTGAAAAAATTAACGAAACGACAACAAACAATGCACATGACTATTCAGGATATACAAACAACGGATCAGAAATTGGAACTGTTACTTGGGGTGCAGCAACAGGGTATGATGGAAACGGTGCGTATTATTTTGATGGAACGAGCGATTATCTAAATATTTCATACCTCAATCTTACTAAAACAAACCAATTTACAATAGCCACCTGGATATATATTGATGATGGAAGTGTCCATAACACTATCATGGGTTCATGGGAATCTACGGGAAATAATAGAATAATGTTATATCGTATTGAAGATGATGAAACTATAACTCTTAGAGTTAGTGATGATGGTAACGCACCAGCAAGCTCAGGAACGTCAACAAAAGCAGTATCACTTGATGCATGGAATCATATAGCTGTTACATATGATGAAGGAAATATCGAATTTTTTATTAATGGGACAACTGCCGGAACTGGAACAACCGACACATCTGTTACAAACATACAAAAACAGTTTTCAGTCGGTTTCGCACTTGCACAACTTAGTGCAAGAGCGATGGATGGATACATGGATGAATTTATGGTCTTTGATCGTCCTCTTTCAAGTAATCAAATCCTTTCATTATACAACAACCAAACGAATTTAATGCTCTCCAACGAAACGATAGCGGGAAATAATTGGACAGTGTATGCATATGCAAATGATGGAAATGAAGATGGGGCATTCTCACTATCAAATAGTGTACTCATTCTTGGAGAGGCAGCAGATTCAACCATTCCAAACGTCACCTTTGCGAATCCTCCTAATGGTACGAACCTAAGTAACGATTTCCAGGCATTCAATGCAACTATCTATGAAGCAAATCCTGATACTGTGTTAATTGAAGTAAGTAACGGGACGAAACCATTCAACACGACTGCAACGAACGTAAGCGGGAATTGGAATGCGAACATTAACATGAGTCTTGTCATAGAGGATCTGCATACAGTTACTATCTTTGCGAATGATACGACAGATAATAGAAACTTTAGTGTTCAGATTCAAGTGAAGGTTGATAGAACTGCACCAACAGTAACGATGGGGAATAGTACGTTCAATACTACTGATACGACACCTAGCCTCACTTTTAACTTTACTGATGCAAGTATTAGTGCGAACTGTTCTCTCTACGTTGATGGTCAATGGAACGTAAGTAATGAAGCAACTGCGAATAACACAAATACAATACTCACTGTTTCCGATGCAATGCTTGATGGTACATATGTCACGACTGTTAATTGTACAGATGGTAGTGGTAATACAGGGAATACTTCTGCTCTTAACTTAACTGTTGATACTGTCGCACCGAATATAACGCGCTTGAATCCAGCGAATGGAACTAATGCAAGTATCGGACTTGTTGCATTTAATATATCAGTAATTGATGTCAGTACAGATGTTGAACATGTTCTTTTCATGGTTGATACAAACACGACACCGTTCAACGTTACTGGAACAAATGTAAGCGGTAACTGGAATGCGAACATTAACGTGTCTACGATGACTGAAGATACGCATACCATTACTGTATTTGCGAATGATACTTTGAATAATGTGAATCAGAGCGAATCTGTGACGATTCATGTCGATCGTACTGGTCCTTCCGTCACGATGGTTAATACAAGTTTCAATACTACTGATACCACTCCTCTTATTACGTTCAATTATACTGATCTTAGTATTAGCGCGAACTGTTCCTTATACTTGAACGGAAATTGGAATGTAAGTAATGAAGCGACTGCCAATAACACGAATACCATTTTAACGGTACCAAGTGCATTGAATGATGCTGATTATGTGACGACTGTTAATTGTACTGATGGTAGCGGTCATACTGGAAACAGTTCCGCTATTACTGTTACAGTTGATACTGGCATTCCTACTGTATCTATTTTGAATCCAGCGAATGGAACTAATGCAAGTATCGGACTTGTTGCATTTAATGCGTCAGTGATTAATGGTGCTGTTGGTATCGATACGGTTCTTTTCATGGTTGACACGAATGGTACTCCGTTCAACGTGACGGCAACAAATGTTTCCGGTGACTGGAATGCGAACATTAACGTGTCTACGATGACTGAAGATACGCATACCATTACTGTCTTCGCGAATGATACTTTGGATAATATTAATCAAGCTGAAAAAGTAACGGTGCATGTTGATCGTACTGGTCCTTCCGTTACGATGGTTAATACAAGTTTCAATACTACTGATACCACGCCTCTTATTACGTTCAATTTCACTGACCTTTCTGCCAGTGCGAACTGTTCCTTATATTTGAACGGAAATTGGAATGTTAGTGATGAAGCGACTGCGAATAACACGAATACCATTTTAACGGTACCAAGCGCATTGAATGATGCTGATTATGTCACGACTGTCAATTGTACTGATGGTAGTGGTCATACTGGGAACAGTTCCGCTATTACTGTTACTGTTGATACTGGCATTCCTGCTGTATCTATTTTGAATCCAGCGAATGGAACTAATGCAAGTATCGGACTTGTTGCATTTAATGCGTCAGTGATTGATGTCAGTACGGATGTTGAACATGTGTTATTCATGGTTGATACAAACACGACACCGTTCAATGTTACGGCAACAAATGT
>NZBO01000005.1 GCA_002686315.1 archaeon
TGGGAACAGCAAAGAAATTGCTCAAAGATTTAGAAGAATTGGATGAATTTAGGAGTAAAAATCCTTAACTTAACGACACTGACGTAAAGTCCAGGGCACATAACATCGTTATGTCCAATTTTGCATTTGCAATTTTGAAGCCTCAAATCGATTCTCTTAAAGCTGGCCAAAAGATTTATATACGCCGCATATATACGGAGTATATGGTACAAGCAATGATACAAATCTCTAATGAAGCTAATCAAATCCTCAATATTGTCAAAGCTAAATATGACCTTAAAGATAAATCTCATGCAATTGAGAGAGTAATTATTGAGTATGGCGGGGACTTTCTTGAGCCACAACTGAGACCTGAATTCATTCAAAAGATGAAAGACCGACAGAAAGAAGCTACTGTGAAAGTGAAAGATTTCAACAAGCATTTTGGTCTTTAATAAAATGTATGAATATGAATTCAGAAAGAGCGTGGAAAAGATTCTCAAGAAATTGGGAAAGAAAAATCCAAAACAACTTTCCATTATTGGAAATAAAGTAAAAGAAGTTATCTTGAATCCCTACCATTACAAGAATTTACGTAAGCCACTTCAACATTTGAAGCGTGTGCATATCGATAAGAGCTTTGTTTTAGTTTTTTCAGTAGATGAAAATACAAAAACAGTTATCTTTGAGGACTACGACCATCATGATAAAATTTATTCTAAATGATTTTTGGCTAGCTAGGCTTCTTGCAAATGAAAAACTCTTCAACACTACGTGTCTTGCAGGGGATAAAGCCCTGAAACATAACATCGTTAAGTTGAATCTGACTTGCTAGACGTATGCTCTGCTTTTGTTCATCGTTTATATACCTCAAAATCATGCAACGTTTCAGCACCAGTACATCTCCCTTCCTGATGCGTAATATGGAGTGTCATCTCATCAACCATCTTAACGACAATTTTTCCATCTGGGATTGGTGTAAAAGATCTTCCTATGTCTTCTCCCTGATAACAATACGTCCCGCCAGGTTTAACATGAGAAAAATCTCTGTTCATGTTACCTGTACTTTTGGGATAAAATTCATACTTTGACGCATCCGTGAATTTACCCGCTACTGATACGACCTGCGCTCCCGAAAATTCAAAATCGCCTACGAACGCAAGAAAAACATCCCATTCAACAACGTACTCATCATCTGCCGATTCATGGAACCAATTTCCTTGTAATGTTCCTGGAACATCTTGCATTGTCGTGCTACACGTTCCATCATCCCGATCAAGTAAAGAATAAAATCTATCTTTCATTGTTGGTGGATAATAATCAAAAACACATTGTAAATATCTATCTCGTTCAGGATAACGTTTTGGTTTAACAAAATCAAGAGGTTTACGTAAATCAATTAATCCAAAATCCCAGTTCCCTTGCCGTAATCCCACTGTTCCTAACAACGTACCTTCCTCAATTTTTTCTAAATCTAATATTTTGGTACAACCTTGTCCCACTGAGAACGATTCACATTTTTTTGTATCGAAAATAGTTTGCAACTCTGGTGATATGGTTTTCACATGATTATAGTATGCAATGATATCGTTACATACAGAAAAATAGATAGTGTAATCTCGTGGATCTTGCGTTATACCGTTACTCCAAGCAACGGCTGTTAGATAGATATCTGCAGGCGCGACGATCTCAACTTCTTTCCCACTTTGATCAAAATGGAGATGTGGATGTTGAGTTGGAAAAGTATGCCCGGGAGGACCTAAATTACCAAGCGGTGTAATGGACGTCACGTCATTCATATCAACAGGGAAGGTTGTAAAGGGAGAGGTATCACAAGAAGGAAGTCTTTCTCTCTCACTCTTGGTTGGGATTTCTATCCTAAATACTTTTTGGGAAGATGTATCTTGTTGAGTGGTAGTTTTTTCTATCTCTTTCACTTCTTCTTTAGAAACAGGTATATTTCTCGTTTTTTCTACTTCTGGTTCTTCAACATCCAAAATCATTTCTTCAGTAGAACAGCCAAGTAGAAAAAGACACAATATAAAAAAAAATAACCTCTTTTCCATAGATCTTTGTAAAACATGTAGATTTAAAAAACTTCTCATACGTGCCAATTGAGATAATATTTAAAAGTAGAGTTATATTCATTCATGCATGACCAATCAAGAACTCGTTCAATGGATTAGAACCGAAGAAGGAAAAGGACATTCCAGAAAAGAACTTACCAGTATGCTTTTGCAACAAAAACATTCAATGCAAGATATCACCGATGCATTTAACTCAATCCATGCGCAACCTTTTTTAGTCTCATTTACACTCTTATGTGGTGTCGGAATCATCTCGTTACTTGTAGTTATGTTCATCATTGCAATTGTCACATTTTCATACAACACAACTGTAGGATATATCTTACTTCCAATCGTAGGAACAGTTGTTGGGTATTTCATGTACCACCTTAAAAAAAACCTACATGCAACAGAACGTTTTGGCGCATTACTTGGAATCTTTGCACCAACACTGCCAATTCTCTTCATACTTCTCTCACTCGAAGTATTACAACAACTTTCAGCACAATTAGCAGAATTTTCGGCAATTGGAGGAGGAGGTTTTTCCGGTCTCCTCACCATCTTTGGGCCAAGTATCATGAATCCATTTCTTGCAGCAGGGTTGTTCTACCTTTTTTGTAACCTGTTTATGATCATTTCGGTTTTCAAAGAACAAGAATACAAAACGTATTTATGGTACCTTCTTGCACCAACACTTTTCATTATAGTATGGTTGCTTGTTGATGTCTTTGTAGGAGGAATACTTCACTCAGCAGGACTCTAAAACCACATTAGAATAAGAATAATAAAAAAAATCAAAATGTACTCTTATGCTTCCATTGAAACATTAACTGCTTTTGGACCTCGGTCCCCATCAACAACTTCAAAGGTAACTGCGTCTCCTTCACGTAGTACAACGCCTTCGTTCAAACCAGATGAATGTACAAAAAATTCTTGACCATCATCAGCTTGAATGAAACCGTATCCTTTCTCGTCGTTAAAAAATTTTACTTTTCCGTTCATTGTATTTCACTCCTTGTCTTTATCTGCCTTTTTTTGACAGTTGTCACAATCATACTGTCGGGATTGTTTTTTCCCAACAACAAACCGTTTTTTACACGATCTGCAGTATTTAACTATGTTGTATTCTACCATTATCTCCTCCCCCGGCCATAATGACGCCGTGGCCCACTTCGATGTCTCGGCCCGTCAAAATTCCGACGTGGGACTTCAAACCGAACTTTAGGGAAGTTTTCATCTGGTAACTCCTCTACATCTATCCCGTACTTATCGAGCACTTGCCCGAACGTACCGTAGTCATGTTGTGAAAGTAATGTGATCGCGCTTCCTGCTTCACCCGCTCGTGCTGTCCTGCCTACCCGATGGATGTATTCTTGCGGATCTTGCGATAAATCGTAATTATACACGTGTGTGACATCACGAATATCTAATCCGCGAGCTGCCACTGCACTTGCAATTAAGTATTGTACTTTTCCTTCGTTAAATCGATCAATCACATGCAACCGTTTATTCTGCGACATTTTCCCATGAATCATCTCTGCCTTCACACCATTGTTACGCAGATTTTTTTGTACTAATTCAACGGTGCTTCGTTTCGAACAAAAGACGATGACCCTCCCAGCTTCCTTCTCTTTCTTCAGTAAATGGACAAGAAGGGAGAATTTCTGGTTCTGTTGCACGTTATAATAATACTGTTTCAACAAATCTTTTTTCACATGCAACTCTGCTTCCGCTTTCGCAGGATTGTTCATGTATGCTTGTTGTAAGTAATGAATTTCATTTGAGATCGTTGCGCCAAACAACACAATTTGACGATCTTTAGGAGATTGTTGTAACATTTCTTCAATATCTTCAATGAATCCCATCTCAACCATTTTATCTGCTTCATCAAGCACGAAAGTTGTCAATTTATGTAATTTCAAAGAATTCCTACCAATATGATCTAAGACACGACCCGGTGTTCCCACCACAATCTGTGATTCTCTGATTGCATCCACTTGCGGTTCAAAACCCACGCCACCAAAAATGGTTGCGATTTTAATATTGGTATATTTCGCCCATTTCCGCATTTCGTTTGAAATTTGGTTCGCTAACTCTCGTGTTGGCGCTAAGACTAATCCTTGGATGCCACCTTTTTCATCCGTTTTTTCAATTAACGGGATACCAAATGATGCTGTTTTCCCACTTCCCGTTCGTGAAATGCCAATAACATCTCGTCCTTCATGTAAGAGAGGAATCGCTTTCTATTGAATCGTGGTAGGTTCTGTGATACCATCATCACGAAGACCTTTCACAATCGCGTCCTCAACTTGTAAATCTGTAAAATTCATGTTTTTCTCCAAGCCAGTTATTTTTGAAACAGAATGAGTATGATAAATACTAATCTGCTTCCGCCGAACAATATCAACTTCTAGCTATTTTTTGTTGTTTTTAGTAGTAAAAACAGGGTTTGTTTTTAAGGCTTTGGGTTCAAAAGGTATATATAGATTGAAATCCTTGGTCATATATGAAACTCGAAAAGAGTTGTGGGGGGCTTGTCGTCAATGAAGGTAAAGTGGCGTTAGTTTATCAAGCAGGCCCTGAAACATGGTCTTTTCCAAAAGGGCATAGAGAAAGCCATGAAACACCAATTGAGGCAGCATATCGTGAAGTCCTAGAAGAAACAGGCTTAACAAACCTCACGCTACTAAGACCTCTTGGTTCATACCAACGCCCAATCATTGGTCGGCCAGGAATTCTCAAAGAATTAACATATTTCTTATTTATCTCAGATGACGATGAAATCATTCCAGAACGTTCAATTAACGTAGGTCAATGGGTCGATGTTAACAACGTGACAGATTTTTTGATCTATCAGCATGATATCGATTTCTATCGGCGAATTGAAGACATCGTTAGATCTGTGTAACAATAACCTCTCCATCTCGAAGCGTTTTAAATGGAATCATGTTGTTTCTACAATACGTAACTTCCTTCTCAATATCAGCAGATTCAGGATGATCTGAGTCATAATGTGGTAAGATGAGATAGTCAAGTATTCCAAGTCCCTCCCAGATTGATTACTGTTTTTTCCAAAAGCTATCTGAATAAGTCAAATTTTTTTCGAAGATATTAATTGCAGGAACCAGATCTACTAGTTTATAATTATCCAAGTATTCTTTATAATGATTTATAGTTGTCTTATGAAGAACGCCCGGCAATCCTTTTCGCTTAGCAGTTCCTTTTCCCATCATTCTTTCATTGAGATAGATATTTGATGCTTTTTCTTTTACATACGATAAATAATTTTTAACAAGGTGAGGCTCCATTTCTTGAAAACTTGCAGCATTCCAAAATAAATCAACTTTATTAAGTCCTTCGATAAGCGGAAACTGTTTAGTTCCTAAAATGAAAATTTTTCCTTTGATTGGCGATGGCAATTGTTTCTCATTTCTCAAATCTCCGTATGAAACAACATCATTTGGAAAGACAGATTTTAAATACTGTTCGCAAACATACAACTGAGGTGGAATGTCAAAAAGGTAAAAACAAATATTTGGATAAAGCTTTTTCAAAATTTCTATCTGCTTTCCTGAACCTGATCCAAGTTCTATTATTGTTTGAATTGATTCAAAGTTTATATGTTGACTACAATACACATATCTTAGATAATAATTAAGCGAATCTGGCGTATAGAGGGATTTTCCTACGGTAAATAGATCTTCAGGGTTTCCATGACTAGACATACTAATCTCTTGTATAGATTTCGCATTTACACTTTCTCCAATTGACTTACATTTTTTGAAAAGATAAAACCTGATTTCATCAAGTGTAGCACCATATAAGCTTATTGGACCTAACAAATTGTTTATTTTATAATTTATAAAATTAAGGAATTTAGTATAAAAACTCATTTTCCTAGTATAATGATTATGCAAAAATTGAAATTTGAATAAATCTAATTTCAGAGGTAAGACATCAACTGCTCCAAAACTTGAAAGAACAGAATACCTTCTACGTCTAAAGTTTTTCAATCCTTCTTTTTTTAATTCGGGAACAAAAAGCTTTTCATAGACAGACCAATAATTTCCTGGCTTATAGAGTGCCGGAGCAGTTTTGAGGTCCGTCATCATCATATTTAATAACCTTAAGTCATCATTAACTTGTGTGCAATTTAATTTCTTCATATTAAAAAAATAAAAACAGGCCTATTTAAATATATTGGTCATTGAGAATCTGAAAAATCTAAAGAATCATTTTTTAGATTTTCTTAAGAGCTATAGATAAAATATTTCAATTCTAGAATACATAAAATCCTAAATAAATATCACTTCATTTGAGACAAATATATTAATAATTTAATACTTCCCCCCTACTTTTCGAATCATTCTATACACCATCTTGTTATACGAAGCTTTTTTCTTCATCATTTTATCCGTACTCCATCCAAGATTAAAGACATCATTTAATCCCATTACAACAGCAGGACTTCTGCTAACACACAATGTACAATGAACAAGCACATCTCCATCAAGAAGGTAATGTTCTCTAAAATCATCAATAATAGTTTTTGCTATGTCTGGCGTGAATAAGACGTGACGTTCAGCCAATGATGTAAGATCAGTTTCAGGGTAATGTTGTACTAACGTGTCAACATCTTGATCATCAAACGTGTATTCACAGACGGTAAGCAAATTCGATTCACGCAATTCTACATCAGCAGTATTATGAGATCCAGGATATGAATCATAAATACGCATCACAAGTGTTGGAACAGAAGGAAGAAATCGAGGGATTAGTGCATACCCAGCTGTCATGATTCTCATTTTCAAGGTAATGAAGAAGTCCTTTATTTATGTTACCAAAAAAGTTTAAATCAAGTGGGTGCCAATGTAGCATATTACCAAGGCGTAAATAGACCCAATTAGGAAATATAAAGGAATTATAGAAAGTATATGAACAACTAAGTTAAATTGTGAAGGAATCTGAAGCGTAAACTGTACAAAAAGTCTCGGCAATGCAAATAATAATAGAAACACAGTGCTAAATGTATTTTCCCAAATCCAGTCATAATTAACCCCTTAATCTAAAATTAAGAATTCGACCACACCTATAACTGAACCAAGAATACCTCATTTAAACCACAAGGGAATTTTTTCCACTTCATATTTTCACCGACATTTAGACTGATATAAAATAATTTTTTAGTTTCCGCATCAAAACCTATAAATACCCAAAGAAAATGATAAGGACATGAAAAAAGAGGTTTCCATTGGCACAATTCGTCTCAAAAAAAATGGGATCGCGTATCGTAAAGCGAGGTTTGGATGGATAAAAGCGAAACAGCAATTTCCCCATGCCAAAAAAGTAATAACACTTTTCAAAGCATCTAAGAACATACACGTCTTAGTAGACCCAAACAACAAATCATTTCTAAAAGGATCATATTACCAAGGACAACCACGAGGTGCACGCATACAATATCTTCCAAATGGTGACATCTTAGAAAAAGCATACTCCTTATTTGCGCCACATCTTACCATCCATGATCAAACAAGTCACGACCATTGGGATGTGTTGTATCAAAATAAAGGCGGGACGTATTCATACGTCTATACAAAAGCAAAGAGAACAGCACATCGTAACGCGAAATATAAAAAAGTAGAACTATTCAACAAACATTATAAGATACTTACACGGAATGTCCATAACGCACTTGGCAAAGATGCCATCGCACTTCCTCTACACACGCTTCTTAAAACGTATATGAGAATTGGAAACGAGACGTATTACAACGCACATAATCACAAAGGTCTCACGACGTTACAAAGGAAGGATGTCTCGATTAAAGGAAATCAGGTAACGTTCAACTACATCGGCAAAGACGGTGTCCCGTTAGAAATAACAACCACCTTTTGTAAACCATACATTACAGTATTACAGAAACTTCTTACAACAAAGAAAAAAAATGAGTTCATTTTCACCACAAATTCAGGCAGGCCGTTACCTGAACCACTGTTCAAACATGCATTCATTCACTATTGTGGCCATGAGTTTTATCCACACATCGTTCGATCACATTATGCAACATCTACCGTCAAACAATTTCTGAAAGGGAAACGAACACTTACAAAAAAAGAGGCAGTAGTGCTATACACACAAATCGCACATAAGTTAGGACATAAGAAATTTAACAAAAAAACGCAGCAATGGGATGATTCATTCACAGTAACAGTACATAGTTATATCCAACCACAATTAATAGAAAAAATAAATAATATGATTTAACCCATACTTTCTTCATACTCTTTCAAACATGCATCTGAGCAGAAACCATGCATTTCACCATCTAACTCTTTTTTCACAGAATGCTCATCATCAAGCGCTGCGTCACATTCTGAACATGTTGCAACATTTTCATCTTCCATAAATCCGCGCATAAAACCGTCTTCAGGTTGTTCTTCTTCTTGGGTTTTATTCGACTCATCACCTTCTTGGTAGTAATCTTCCATGATCTGGCATTTCTATGGTTTGCTTTTAAATGTTTGCTTTATACCATATATGCTTTTATGTTTTTGATGAAAACTATATGTCTTTTTGGGGTGAAATAGTCTAAGATTGACAAATATGTGAACAAAGAGACAGAACTACACCACTGCCAAGTGATTAAATGAGAAACTTTTATAAAGAATGAAGACATATACAATACAAAATGGCTGATGATGATAGACTTCCCAATTATAGTGAATTATTGAAAGACCTTCAAGGTATGAGATTTGATGAGATTGAAGAAAGAAGAAGATTTGAAAGAATAGAAGATCGTTTTGATGTCACAGTTTTTGAAAAAAATATAACACCATTCTATGAAACTCCATTTTTAGGAGAACTTGATCCTGGCGTAGTTGTAATGTTCGAAGGCAAAGAGTTCATCCTTTCAGCAGGTCCAGAAAAATTTGAACCACGGCCAGACTACCTCTACCATGGCACAAGTCTTGAGGCTCTCGATCTAATTTTAGAACAGGGCACAATGAGAACTGCCGCCGATTTACATAGAAATAGAGAACTTGTGTGGGGTGAAATGAAACGAGACATGGACAGAGAGGGGAATTATGATATAGAAGGTTTAAAATATATTAATGCAGAGGCATTCGAAAAATTAGGGATAGAATTAACAGAAGAAGATAAGAGAGTTTTGGGCCATGCATATGCTGTTATGTTCGCAAACCATCCATCAGAAACACATGGTTACGTACCAGAAGATCCAGCGCAACGCGCAATCATTGGACTACGACAATCTACGTTAGAAAGAAGTGGATACACACCTGTTGACCTTGGAGGAAGTGAAGGGATTAAAGTTGAGGGAAACATTACAATCAAACATCCTCTTGGTATGTTATTTGTACCGGCAGAGAGGGTTGAAGAGTACGAAGATAGAATTAGAGGTACATACACTGCAAGAGTCCATCCTCTCGGCGATCTTGAATGGGATTAATCACTCCCGCAACACAACCCGCAATATCAACCTTTTAATCTTATTTATACTTCTCTCCCACGAAAAGGAGTACGCAGTCGTTTTCCGTGCATTACGTCCAAGTTCTTCACGTAACGACACATTATTCACTAACTTCTCTAACTTAATTGCAAGCATGGACGCACTATTTTTCGCGAAAAACATGCCATTATGATCTTTTTGAATATATTTTTGAATAAACCCTACCTTCGATGCAATAACTGGTAAACCAGACGACATCGCTTCCAAGGTCGCTAAACTAGTCGTCTCAGTAAGAGAAGGCATGACAAAAATATCCATCGCATGCAAGTAATCTTGGACATTCTCCACAAACCCAGTTACTTTACAGTTAGGTGGTAACAGCAACTCCTTCTTAAACTCTTTCTCCCCATCGCCAACAAGAAGTAACATCAATTCTTCCTGTTCATCCAATTTCTTGAACGCCGCAACGAGCACTTCAATATTTTTTTCTCGTGATAACCTGCCAACATACCCAATAACAGTTTTAGAACGATGAATTCCTATTCGTTTCTTGGCAGCACTTTTTTCTTTCATCGGCGAGAATCGTTTAATGTCAACCCCTAACTTCGCCACTTCCATGGGAGCAGTAACACCCTCCTCTTTCAAATGTTCCACTAACCCATGGTACGGCACCAGTATTTCATCGCATTTATTATACAAAAAGATTGATAACTTCTTCACAAACGTGAAAAATATTTTTTTGATAAAACCAGGTACAAATTTTGCGAACACTTCCCATGAAATGACGTGTGTGTAAAACACGACCTTTTTATCATATTTTCGACCGTACCACATGCTGAGATAACTAATCAATGCAGGTCCTTGCACAAAAAGACAATCAGCTTCCTTCACTGCCTTCTTAATTTTTCGAAGATTACCAAACGACATTTTCATGCTGGGATACCCTGATAAGGAAAAGTACCGTGAAGGAGCGATAAAGGTTGCAGGGTACTTTGTTTTGGGTACTACTTTTCGATACTTGGGAACAAGCAATGATACCTCAAACGAACTTCCTGCTCGATGTAAAAATTCTTTCATGAATATCAGTGTACCATCTACCTTAGGATCGTACGTGTCCGCTACCACAAGTAATTTGATATTATCCATTAGTGTATCCTGTAAAACTGTTCCCCGAACCGTTTGCGCATTTTCACCCCGTTTTTAATTGCACGATATAATAACAAAAATAACGGATAGGCAACATGAATCGCTTGACTCCGAAACGTTTTCAGCGCGCGTAATTTGTATCGAAATGATTTGGTGATATCGATGTATAACGAGGGGTAACTTGTCTTAAACGAAACAGGGTTCCAAATTGAATAGGTATATAATTCAGGTTTGACTCCGTTGATATCATTAAAGACGTTCATTGTAATTTTGTGCACAGCACGATGATCTGGATGAGGATCCTCCTGGCTGTGTGTAAATATCTTAGTAGGTTTATATTTTGTGATAAATCCCATGATTGTTGCATGAAACTTTTTTTCCTCCGCATCTTTGATAAATTGAAATTCTTTTAGATCATAGACATATGTCTGACATCCAAGCAATTTAGAGGCATCTAATGCTTCCTTTGCCCTCATTTTCTGGATAACTGTTTCTTTCAACCATGGATGTGATTGTTCACCATATGAAAAGACGATTGAGATAACCTCTTTGCCATCATCTGTATAATTTTTGATTGCACCACCTGCACCTATTACGAAATCGTCACTATGTGCACCCATTACCAAGATCGTCTCTTTTTTAGACATATCAGGAGTAATATAGTTTTAATTTAAGAATGTTGTTGTTTTAGAGCGTGGTCTCTATGCTATCTCCAAAATATCGTGATCCTATCTCCCCTTTTTTCTCTATCCCATAAAACGCAGATTGCGCTCTTGCTTCGGGACCCATGAATTGCCTTCGTCGAAAATATCGAATATCTTTTTCCGTATTTTCGGAGAATGGATCACCGTTTCGTTCAAAGACACTCGCTCGAACTACAAAATAGGAATCATGATCCCGTTCTGTTAACTGCACCATCGCAACATACCGATCAGTACGACGCATATATCTCACAACAAAACAGCCAGCCAACGCATCCAGCCCTTCTCTTTCATCTGCAAGGAACGTTTGTTCCCACCCATTTCCATCTTCTTCCCGAATATGCATACGAGCCTCCATCAGTCCCAGATTTAAAAATGTACTGACATATTTACGCTACCATACAAAGCTCTGTTCAACGAAATGCTTATATAATTGCCATAACTCACGGTTACTATGAAACTACTCGCAATCCACGCAGATTTTATCGAATTTGAAGCAAAAAAGAAAGCGTTCAAGCAGGCTGAGGAAGGTATAGAGGAAGGCAAACAGAAAGTAGAAGAATGTCTTGTTATTTTTACCGCAGTTGAGAAACGAGATGAAGATAATATGCAAGCTGTTCTGAACAGATATGAACAAGAAGTGACTAAAATAGCAGAGCAGGTAGGTGCAAAAACGATTGTACTGTACCCCTATGCGCATTTAAGTTCCTCATTATCCAATCCAGCATTTGCACAACAATTCTTAGTGGAAGCACACAGGACATTAGCAGAGAACTACACAGTCAGTAGAGCACCATTTGGATGGTATAAAGCGTTTAACATCAGTTGCAAAGGACATGCATTATCGGAGTTAAGTCGAGAGTTTGGACCAGAAGAAACACCAACATTAAAACGCGTTGCGAAAGATGAAAAGTTTGTGTTACATCAAGATGAATTATCTGAAGAGCAAAAAGTAACGTACTCAACAGCAGCACTTTGCGCAGCTGCCATCATGGAGATTTATGAAGGAGCAGAAATAGGATCACTTGGATTCTACCACGATCAGAGTTATGTTGATGTTGCGAATGTCAAATTGCGACAAGATGATTTAAATCGAATTACCAAAAAGATGAAAGAACTTAGGAGTCAGGATTTGGTATTTGCGAAGTTAGGAAATGAATCTGTAGAAGGATTCCAGAAAGATATCAAGAATGATACACAAGGAGATGTGTACATGCTAGGGAACATCAAACTTGTGCCACTCTACCAAGACCCATTCATTTATTCGACGAAAGAGATTAATGCAATGAAGTTACTCAATACCTCTTCTGCATACTGGAAAAATAATGATACAAATCAACAGTTAGTACGGATTAATTGTATTGGTTTTACAGACCAGCAAGGATTACAAACCTGGAAAAAGAAACAAGAAGACGCGGAAAAGAGGTCTCATGTGAAGATTGGAAAAGAGTTAGGACTATTTGTTCTCTCAGACTTAGTAGGTGCTGGGTTACCACTCTTAACTGCGAAAGGAAACATTATTCGACGTGAGATTATCAATTATTTATGGGAGTTACATAACGTGAAAGAACATCATTGGGTATGGACGCCACATCTCGCGAAAGATGCGTTATACAAAACGTCAGGTCATTGGGAGAAATTTGGTGACGAATTGTTCAAAGTTCATGGAAAAGGTGATGATCAATTCGTGATAAAACCTATGAATTGCCCACATCATATGCAAATATTTGATTCAATGTCGCTATCATACCGAGACATGCCGGTTCGTTGTTTCGAACCAGCAACAATTTATCGAGATGAGAAATCAGGTCAGTTACATGGTCTTTCGCGTGTACGAGCAATTACACAAGATGATGGACATACATTTTGTCGTGTGTCTCAAATTGAGCAAGAAGTATCGTTCATGGTTGATGTTATTCGAAAGTTCTATGCGACAATTGGGATGAGTGATTACTGTGTCTCATTTTCGGTTCGAGGAGAAGATACAAGTAAGTACCTTGGAACAGATGAAGTGTGGGAAACTGCAGAGAATGCGCTTGAAGATGCCGCGAAAAACAACAAGTTAGACTATAAACGAGTGGAAGGAGAAGCGGCATTCTACGGTCCAAAATTAGATTTCATGTTCAATGATGCGCTTGGACGAGAATGGCAATTAAGTACGATTCAATGTGATTTCTTACAACCAGAGCGGTTCGATCTCTCATTCATGAATGAAGAGAGTCAAAAAGAGCGGCCAGTTGTCATCCATCGTGCTATTTCAGGATCAATTGAGCGATTCATGTCACTTCTCATTGAACATTTCGAAGGTAAGTTTCCATTGTGGTTGAATCCAGTACAAATTAAATTGGTAACGGTTAATGATTCACATAATGAACATGCATACAACCTTGCAGTAGAGATGAAAAAGAAACGGTTACGTGTCGAGGTAGATGATCGAGTGGAAAGTATCGGGAAAAAAGTTCGGGACGCGCAGATGCAGCATGTGAATTACATCCTTACCATTGGAGATAAAGAAGTGGAGAAAAATGTATTAGCAGTCCGAGATAGAAAGGGGAAAGTTACATTTGATGTTACAACGGACGAGTTTGTTGTGAGAACCGTAAAAATGAGAGATACACGTGTGTTATAACTTCTTACCCAAAATCATACACGCCTTCAAGTGCTTTCTTCACAATCCCTTCACAATCTTTCATGGTGTCACGCACGGTAAAATCGCCTGTCGCTTTCTTAACCTGCCCTGCCTTGTCAATGATCTGACCATAGACACGAATT
This sequence comes from archaeon, assembly GCA_002686315.1. Lineage (GTDB taxonomy): Archaea > Nanobdellota > Nanobdellia > Woesearchaeales > GW2011-AR9 > UBA11998. Next base: position 14,136 of record NZBO01000005.1, read on the forward strand.
AGGTCTCCCTCTAACAAATTCGTTAACGCAAGCACATCAAACATTGTTTTCCCATCATACACTGGTTTAATAAAGACAGTTACCAATTTCAAATTTTCAAATTTCTTCTCTCTTGATAAGTACGGATGACGTTTGATTTTAGTCACCAAATCTGTCAACTCTTTATTTCCGAATGTTTTTTTGAATTTATTCATTCGTCGTGGCTCATACGCTAATGCAGCCAAGATCAAAAGTATTTGATACACGGATAAATCCCTCATAAAGTCTGTCGCAAAAATCTCACCCATCGTAATTTCATCTGCAAATATCTTCGATGAGAAACGACCTTTATCACTTAATGTATGTCCATCAATAAACCCTAACTTATTTAATTTTTTACAGACACTATTATACCGTGCCATTAACTTTTTTGTTGGAACGGACGCATACTCCTTCCCAAACTTCTGGTAAGAAAAAAAACTTAAACGTAGTATATGTTCAATCTCTTCATCACTATGTTGATCCACCAAATTTAAAATCGTATTTACTGATAATTTAAATTGTGATTTGATAGGTTCAATATCTTTACTTGTTAACCTTTTAATTTCAGTATAATTAAACGTTGGCCGATGAATCATACTCACCACATACCCCACTTTATCCATCCCTCGTCTCCCAGCTCGTCCTGCAATTTGAAAATATTCTTTTGTGTTAAGCATTCGAAATCCGATACCATCATACTTACGTAATGCAGCAAAACACACTGTCTTCGCTGGCATGTTAATACCTACCGCAAACGTTTCTGTCGCATATGAGACTTTTATCAACCCTTTCCCAAACAAATCTTCCACCATCTCCTTAATTGCAGGAAGAAGACCCGCATGATGGAATGCAATACTTCTTGGAAGGACTTCTTTCATTAAAATGGTAGATTTTAATTTATTAACATCACTTGGGACGTTCTCTAAATGCGCTCGCATTATTTTCACAATTTCACTGTTCTTTCTAAACAAACCAGTTCTGCTAAGCTGTTTCGCTTTCTCCTGTGTATCTCTTCTCGAAAACGTGAAAAACAAACATGGTAACTTATCCATACCAAGTTCTTTAATAAGATCAACATGATCCGGTTCCGTATCTCTGTTCCGCCGTCGATCTTTACCTCTTCCTCGCCTCCTAAATACATCATGATAGCCAGGAATACTCTTCGCATCCTTTATTTTTTTCAATGTCGTCATACCAAGTTCATAATCAAAAAATTGATGTTCGAGTGGCACGTTACGTTTCGTTGCAACAACTGTTCGAACGGTATGTCCTTTAATCGCCGAAATCCAATCACTAAACTCTTGTGCGTTCGGAATGGTTGCGGATAACGCTAAAAAACGTACCTCCGGCACGCTATAAATGATTGATTCCTCCCAGACATACCCACGCTCGATGTCATTAATATAATGCACTTCATCGAAAATGACGTAGGCAATATTTTTCAAATCCTCGTCTTTACTTATCGCCATGTTCCGGTAAATTTCTGTCGTCATGATAAGCACTTTCGCACCCGGATTTATGACGATATCACCTGTCATTAATCCTATCTTGTCTGAACCATACTCTTGTGAGAAATCTTTATATTTCTGATTTGATAATGCCTTAATAGGAGCGGTATAAATAATACGTTTCGCATCATCTTTATGTTTATGGATGATATAATCTGCGATAAGCGTTTTCCCTGAACCAGTAGGAGCGGACACAACAACAGAATCATTCTCTTCAATCGCGGTAATCGCCTCTTCTTGAAACGGGTCAAGTGTAAATTCATGGAATTTCATATACTGACGGGAGAGAAGAGGGGTATTTAAAACTAGTGGCCGATAGAAATATATATCTTTAGATATGCCTACTACTATGATAATACGAGATGACCTCATTAGCCTTCACACTGCGTATGAAGAGATGGAAAAATGGTCACGAACAATGGTGAATGATTTCACACGTTATAAACAGGAAGGAGATTTTGAAACTACACGTGAACAATTCCTACAAACCATAGCTGGTCCGCATCAACATTTCATCAATGAGACACATCCTTTCTTGCAACGAATTTTACATGAATTACAGCAAGAGCGAAAATATAAAAAGGTACTTAACAAACTACGATTACTTGTGGAACCAACAAAAGTAGGCTTCGTGATTAAACGAGCACCCTCTCTTCACAGTTTAGTACCGTCATCATTACCGCCTCATCTTTCTATCTTACGAACTGTGCAGGGAGAGATTTGCACAAAACATGATCAGGGTGTTTGGTATCCCATTACACGAACATATCATGTCGGCTTGGGACAATCTCATTTTTCATTCACAATGTCTGTTCACAACATTGATAGTGTAACGATAGACGGTGCGATCATTCTCGAAAAGTTTCTTGCAAAACAGGCAAAAAAAGCGCGAGAAGTTGTTACAGAAGCAATAGTATTACTTTAAATCTTTAAACTCGTCACTTTCGAAATACCATGAGTCATGCTAACACCAAATAATGTATCAGCTTCCGAGATTAATGAGTCGTTATGCGAGATAACAACATACTGCGCTCGATCACTATACTGCCTAATTAATTTTGCTAACTTCTCTGCATTGTGTTTATCAAGTGCAGCGTCAATCTCATCTAACACATAAAATGATGCAGGTTGGTATTCCTGAATTGCGAAGATAAAAGATAACGCCGTCAACGTTTTCTCTCCGCCTGACAACGACTTAAGATCCATGAATCTGTTGCCTGCAATTTTCACTTTGATACTTAACCCATCTTCAAACGGACTTTTCGGATTATCTAATTCAAGATGTGCTTTCCCTTTCTTAAATAACGTTGTAAAAATACGACTGAAATGTTCGTTCGCTTGCGTGAAGGTTTTCATGAAATGTTCCGTTTTCTTCGTTTCAATTTCGTTCATTAATGTTAACACATCCGTCTTCTCACCATGCAACGATTGTTGTTTCTCGACAAGTTTGGTATACTCAGTCTCAATTTGTTCATAGATTTCCAGTGCTTTCATGTTCACCGCTGACATTTGACCAAGCATTACTTCAAACTTCGCAATTTCACGTTTGAGTTCCTCAACAGGTTTTTCTTTCAATAACGGCACGTCTTTATATCGTGTGAATTCTTCCTCTAAACCAGCTAATTTGGCTTTCACTTCCGCACTCTTCAATGCAACAAGGTTAATTTCCCGTTCGGCATTCCGTGTTCGCTCACGCATACTTTCCATATCGTTCTCTGCTTTCGTAATATCATTCCCTAACTTCTCTCGTTTGCCAAACAATTCCTTATATTTCGCATAGAACTCTTTACTTGCTTTCTCTTTCTCGATAAGATCTTTCTCTTCTTTCCCAACACGCTCCGTAAGACCCTTAATTTCCTCGGTGAATGATTGTTCTTCTTTATCATGCTGTTTAATAATTTCTTGAATTTTTGCTCTCTCAGGTGCTAACAATTGACTCATGTTATTCCCTGAATTTTTCAAATCACTTTCCATTCGCACAATCGCGTCACGACATTTTTGCCGTGATTCTTGGAAGGCACTCAATTGTGCAACTAAGCGCGGGTTACGTAACTGATTTACCTGCGATCGCAATTGGTGTTTCACGGATTTCGCCATCGCGAGATCTTTGTTAATCGCACTTACCTTGCGTTGCACAGTATCAATTTCAGTATCTGCTTCTTTAAGTTTAGCTTGTAACTCCTTTTTCCTCGCGGCATTCGCATCTAAATCGCCTGATTCAAGATGAAGTGTTTTCTCTATTTTGATGATGTCACCTTCCAATTCCGCACGTTTAGTACGAAGTGCCGACACTTCTTCCATGTTTGCTTCACGTTTAGAATGAATGTTCTGAATAATAGCTTGCGCCTGGTTCAGTTCAGCATCGAGTCGTTCAAGTTCTTCCATGGAATCTTTCTCTGCAAATCCGCCAGCACGTTTATTGCGGAATCCACCGCGCATCACACCAGAGGCTTCCGCTAAACTACCGTCAAGCGTGGACATCTTCACGGTCCCAATTCCAACTTTCCGTGCCGCGTTAATATCATCCACGACAAGCGTGTTCCCAAAAACGTAAGCGAACGCGTTCTTATACTGTGGTTTAAATGAGATCATGTTTAACGCGAAATCATGCACTCCAGAACTACCTAGCAACTTTGTATGTTCCCGCGTGATGGAAGCAGATCGAATTTTGTTTAATGGAATGAATGCTGCCGATCCTAATTTGTTATCTTTCAAATATTTGATACATCTCGCCGCGACGGCGTCATCATCAACAACGATATGTTGCATTCTCCCACCTGCTGCTGTTTCAAGCGCGACGGCATATTGTCGTTTCACCTGACCAAGTTCCGCGATGGTGCCATGAACGCCTTTGAATTGCTTTTTATTGGTAAGAATAGTTTTCACAGCGTTATTACTTGCCATACTCGCTCGAATTGACATGGCTTTCGCGTTGAGTTTTGCATGCCGTTCTTGTAATTCCGCTAACTCTTTCCGTGCATTCGCAACTTGTGATGCATATGAACTATCATCATCTAAACATTTGTTTAACCGTAACGTCGCGTCTTTAAAATCAGTTTTGATATGTTGCAACCGTTTAATTTGATCTTGATGTTCTTTCGCAACTTCTTTCACTTTACTCATACGTTCATCAAGTGTTTCAAGCTGGTATTCTAACCGATCTTTATCACGCACCAATTCCTGCTGTTTTTGACGTATTTGTTGCACTTCTTCCTGCTTCGCATCAATAATTTTGTCTTTCGCGTCAATTTCTTTCTCCATTTCAACGGAGGATTCAATTTTATGTTTCTTCTTAAATTCAACAATGGACCTATCAATGTGCGTAACTTCACGTTGTTTCAGTGCGATATCTTTCTGTAATTGTTTCTCGTGCGCAGAATGTGACGCTGTTTTCGCTTCCAATTCTTTCAACTCTTGCCGGAACTGATCTTTCCGCATGGTAATTTTCGCAATTTCATCTTTCAAGACGGATGTCCTTGTTTTGTTTTGGGCAACCTTAACCTTCAACTCTTCAATCTCTCGATGCACTTGCACCTGCTCTTTCTCACCTTTCTGTTCGATTTCTTTGTTAATCTCCGTGACAGCTTCCTTCAGTGAGATGATAGTTGTTTTAAGTTCATCCACCTTTTTCTGTGCTCCATCAATTTTTGTCTGATGTGCATCTACTTGCGTTTGATATTTATCTCTCGCAGCTTGTTTCTCTGTTAATTGCGCGTGGATATAGGTTGCCTTGTTAGAATCTATTTTATCTTTCAATTCTTTGAATTTAAGTGCCTGATCTCGATCACGTTTAAGTTCACGCAGGTACGTTTTCCGCTCTTTCAAAATAATTTCCGCGTTCCGTAATTTATCTTCAACTTTGTTCAATTCAAGGTTAGCTTTATGCTTCTTCTCTTCATAGATAGCAACATCACTAATTTCTTCAATGACCCGTCGTCTTTCCAACGGGGACATCGTCACAAATCTGGTAATGTCACCTTGCAAAATAATGTTATATCCATCGGGGTTAATTTTTGCGAGTGATAATAAATCTAATACTTCCGTTCGTGTTTTTTTATCGCCGTTTACTCTGTATTGCGATCCACCTGCTTTCTTGACTGTTCTGTTAATAACAACTTCATCAGCGTCATGTGGGAAAATCTTGTTTTTGTTACAGAACGCGATCTCGACAGATCCTTGCGTAGCTGGTTTATTTTTTTTGCCACCGTTAAACACTAGATTCGCTGCTTTCTCTGCACGCATTGATTTCGCGGAGAGTTTTCCAAGTACGAAACAAAGTGAATCGCCAATGTTACTTTTGCCTGAACCGTTCGCACCCAGAATGCAATTAAATTTGTTCTCGAACGGGATCACTGTCTTGTTGGCAAAACTTTTGAACCCATGAATATTAATACGATTAATTTTAGTCATAAATATGCCTCTTTCTACTCACAAATGTTTTATTGCTGGTTTATAAAGCTTTTGAAATGGTAATTGTGAATAGTATGTTCATTTTTTCTCTCAAATCAAGAGAATAATGTGTAATTGTTCAGCTAAGAATGAAGTTTCCAGGCAGATCTTGTAACGGAAGTTTTATACCCTTATCAGGAAACCAATTGGATTTTCTAAGCTAAACTCCCAAGTTATTTACATCTACCTGGATATAGGATGAAGAATGAAGTCATATATAATAATTTAGTACCACTGGAAGTGGGAGAAAACGTAATTATTGTGGTCTGTATAACCCATCTTTTTCTTTAACAAGAAACATGCTTGTTGTTGAATATGTGGTAGTCCCATCATACGCTGTTGCTGGTTCTAAAAAATCAGATAGACTTTCACCGATATATTCTAAAGGCCGCGTAACAATCTGCCATGGATGAGTTGCCAGGTGAACAACATCTTTTACACTGTCAAATAGGAGCAAAGCACCAATCCCTGAGTACCTTGGTCTTGAGGGCGTAGGTGTTATCGCCAAAACTGCACGAGAACTTTGCGACCTCAAATTATGAGATAGTTTCTCAACTTTAATTCCTATATTCGTACTATTCACAGCTTGACCAACCTTGGAATCATTTACGTTCTGTCTAAGTTTTGTCATTCTCATCTTATATTACAATGTATTTTTCTTTTATAAATCTTCTTGTTTTTTAATTATTTTTTAGTGGTGAATCAAAGATCACATTATCAGCTGGGCAGTTTTGTCCTATTTCTTAGAAAAGAGTGCACTCGCCGGGATTCGAACCCGGATCACAGGCTCACTTCGAAAGCGAGTAGTTGACTACAGACCTTAATGGAAGGCCCGGATTCTAGCCATTAAACTACGAGTGCGTAACCTTTTCATTCAAGCTCGTTCTTTATTAAGCTTTTGCCTCTCTTTCTCCCAAAAAACATAATCTTTAAAAACAAATCTTCCATAAACAGCTAAATGGAAGTGAAGAATCAACCATGCCCGTACTGTGGCGAGAACAAATGCACACTCCGCGAGGAAGATATCGAGATCCCTCATTTTGGTCGTGTCTTTGCACTCTCAATGGAATGTGTTGCATGCAGTACCAAAAAGTCAGATGTGGAACCTGCAGAAACAAAGGAAGCATGTAAATATACGTTTGAAGTTTCATCAGAAGACGATTTAAGTGTGAAAGTTGTGAAATCTTCTCAGGGAACCATTAAAATTCCGCGGGTTATCACAATTGAATCAGGTCCCGGCAGTAGCGGGTACGTCACGAATATCGAAGGTCTTCTTGAACGTGTGAAATCTGTTATTCAAAATACAGGCGAGAGTGAAGATGATCCCGCTGCAAAGAAGAAAGCGAAGAATCTCGTGAAGAAACTCAACAAAGTTCTTGTAGGTCGTGAGAAATTAAAAATAGTCATTGAAGATCCTAGTGGACATTCCGCCATTATTTCTGAGAACGCAACGAAGAGTAAATTGTAGAGATAGTTTGAATTGTTTTATTCGTCACTTTTCAGTAATGACGGACATAATCTTTATATAAGGGCCTCGTTTTATACTATTTGTGCATCATGCATTGGTTGGAGATAACAACCATGAATTATGGTTTCTAAAAACTTCCAGGATACACATGTCTACAATAAAAAATAAATGCACTGGCCGTACCATCATCCGAAGGTTTTTTTCTTCGACAAAAAGAGTACTAGAAGACGCTGTTATAAACGGAGTAAGTCTTCATAATGCTGACCTTGAAAACGCAGATCTTTCAGAAATAATTCTTATGTATAGAGATCGCCGTGAAGCAGATAATCTACGAAAACGAAGGGATAAAAACCTTGGTTACACTCTATGTATACCCACACTTGTACGGGGGAATTATATTGTAGCAGATCTTCCTAGCGCACATCTTCGTGGCGCAAATTTACGGGGAGCATACCTTATTTTAGGAGATTTTACGGACGCAGACCTTCGTGACACAAACCTTTCTCAGGCATTACTTTATGGCGCAACACTTACAAACGCAGACCTTACAAATGCAAATTGTACGAAGGCAAAACTTGAAAGAGCAAAACTTGGTGGGGCTGATCTTAGACATGCAAATCTTGAAGGAGCAGAGCTTAATAGCGCACACCTTCAGGGAGCAGACCTTACAAATGCAAGACTTACAGAAGCAAAACTTAATAGCGCACACCTTCAGGGAGCAGACCTTACAAATGCAAGACTTACAGAAGCAGAGCTTTATGGAGCAAACCTTACTTGGGCAAACCTTTCTGGAACAAATCTTGAAGAAGCATTCCTTTGGAAGATAAATCTCGATGAAGCAACACTTGATAGAGCCGATTTTAGTGGAGCAGACCTTTGGGATTCAAGCCTTCGTGACGTAAAAGCTAAACATACAATTTTTGAATTAGCAGATCTTAGAATGGCACGCCTTCAGGGAGCAGATCTTACAAACACAAATTTCCGTGGTGCAACCCTTTATTTTGCAGAGTGTAAAAAAGCAAACCTTTCTGGAGCAGATTTTTATGGAGCAAACCTTGAGAATGCATATCTTGATGATGCAACTCTTACAAATGCAAATCTTCAAGAAACAAATCTTTCTAAGGCATATCTTTTCGGAACAAACCTTACAAACGCAAATCTTACAAATGCAAACCTTGAAGAAGCAAACCTTACACTGGCATCCCTTAAAAATGCAAATCTTTCTGGAGCAGATTTGTACAACGCAAATCTCGAACTTACACGATGTAGTGGAATGATTATTGACGATGGAGAAGGGAACGAATACGTTCTTGTGTAGAATACCACAAAAAGCTTATAGAAAAAAACAACTCTTTCTTACACCCTATGGATAATCCACCTAGGACAATACATGCCAACAATTATATAATCATCATGCTCTATTAGAAATATGAAAATACTGGTAATGGGACCGAGCGGGTGTGGCAAAACAACAATAGGAGGTTTATTATCACAGAAATTATCCCTGCCATTCATTGAAGGAGATGCGTATCATAGTAATGAGAATATTACCAAGATGAAATCTGGAACCCAGTTAACAGACAGTGACCGTATGCCATGGTTACGCACAATAGCGGCAGAGATGCAACGACATGATGGATGCGTGGTTGCATGTTCTGCGCTCAAGAAAACGTATCGTGATATAGTACGAGAAGCAGATTCGTCACTTATACTGATCTATCTTCAAGGAAGGAAAGAAGTATTGTATGACCGTGTGAAGGTACGGCAAGGACATTTTTTTCATCCAGAGATGGTGGAGGGGCAATGTAGAATTCTGGAAGAGCCAGGTGACGACGAGAAAGCTCTTGTTGTGTCAATCGACAATGAACCAGAGAAAGTCTGTGAAGAAATTATGGCGAAATTACTTCCATTCTTGATGTCCACCAAACATATTTCGCATACCATTCAGCAATTTTCCAATTCGTGATGGTTTTGCAAGAGATTGCGTCCGAAAGGTAATGGCAGCTTTACAAGCAGGAACAGAAACACCCATGTTATCCGCAATTCGAGCAAGTATCTCCATCTCGCTTTGTGTCTGCCCTTTCACCGATCCAGGTATCGTTGCAAGATCACCATACGTCTCCAACGCTTTCTTTGTGTAGTCAAGAAGACGTGATTCAACGATACTGCCATTATTCCAAATGTCACATATATCCCTCAGATTTATCCCTAGACTTTCCTTTTCTGATACTTTCTCAAGTGTCATGAACCCTTCCGCTAACGCCTGCATATAGCCATACTCCACAAAATTGTGGTATCCTTTCACAAGATGACCCGTTCCACTTTTCCCAAGGTATTTATACGACCCATTCCAAGACAATGCCTTGAACACAAATTCTGTCTTGTCAAAGATTTCTCTATCCCCTCCAATCATGCAACACGCACCGTTACGTGCAGCGTAGACACCACCACTGATACCCACATCAAGCATACATATGCCCTTCTCTCGTAACGTCGCTGCTCGTTGCTGTGAATCTTTATAGAACGAGTTCCCAGATTCAATAATAATATCGCCTTGGGAAAGACACGTCTTCAATTCATCCAAGACTGTATCAACAACCGATGCAGGCAAGGAGAGTAGTATCACGCGTGGAGCTTCTAACTTACCACAAAGTTCTTGCACTGATGATGCGGGCTGAGCACCCTTAGTAGCAAGTGTATCAACAGATTCGGTAATAACATCATACCCAACAACAGTGAACTCTTTCTCAAGCAGGTTTTCTGCCATAGGGAATCCCATTTTCCCAAGTCCAATTATACCAATCTTCATTGTAACATCTCCAAATTTACTATTATAAAATTAGTTATGCTTAAACGCTTGTCCGAGATCAATCATATATTTCCCTTCATCCAACTTCACAATTAACGGATCTTTCTTGAACATATGGACCAAATCCAATTCGTACTGCCCAGGTTTCATTACTCTAATAGCTTCAATATCGAGCACGACAGGCTTATTGGGATCTTCATTTTTAATCGTCAATATTTCAGAAACATCGTCTTCAATATGTTTTTTCTCTTTAACCGTTAAATTATTGACTAATTTCTTCCCTTCCTCGAGACGTTTCTTTTTAATGTAGAAAAAGACGCGCGCGCCACAACTACATCCCGCTAAAATTTCTTTCGCACCGTCCGCGTGCATCGCATTACATCTTACGCATTGATGTGGCATTTTATTCCTCGTAACGGCTCGTGAGGAATGATTGAAAACCCATAGTTTGTAGGATTTTCATTTTATTTTCGCCGTTTCGTTTTTCTGTATCTGGTAGACGATTCTTTCGTGAATAATTCGATCTTGTCAGGGTTTTGTTCAATCTTTTTCACAACATTGGCAGGACCGATAATGGTTAATCCTTGCCGATCTCCAAGAAGCATCGTCGCAAATCGTCCTTTCACTTTCTGCATGGCAGTTTGCTTATTTTTATCAGGATACACGGTACTTAACTCAATACCTTTAAATTTGGGAGAAATCTCTTCCATAGTAATCTCAATCAAATCGGCTTCCTCTTGTTTTCGTAACCGACCTTCCATCACCACGATTTTATCTTGTTTCACGACGTTTAGAAGTTTGTTAACACGTTTCGCGGACGATAAATTCTCGATTTGATGGAATGGAATAAATTGAAATGTAACCATGTATGAACCTCTTTCGTAGTAGTTGTATTTTGTTAGTGTTTTTAAATGTTACTTAATTAGGTTGAAGACTTCCTCATAAAACTCTTCTAAATTCTTGCCATATTTCGCAGATATACCCACGATGTCATATTGCGGAAATGCTGCTTTAATCGAGTCAATGTTCGCTTTCTTTAAATCTACTTTATTCGCCGCAATGAGTACAGGAATACTTCGTGCCTGTAAATTACCAATAATTGTGATGTTAACTTGTGAATACGGATCTTTGGTTGCGTCTAACACAACAATGACAGCTTCCATGTTATCAAGCCATTTAATGGAATCAATGACACCTTTCGTCGCCTCTTTCGCTCTCGCTTTCGCCTCCGCTTTTTTCATCCCTCGTTTGAGGAAATCTTCATAATCAATCTTGGTTGCGATACCTGGCGTGTCAACGAGTGAAAACGTTAACTCTTTGCCTTTCGCATTTTTAAGGTGAATCTGTTCTTTAATTTTAATTTCACGTGTTTCGTGTGCGATATGACTTACGGAAGACATCTCTTCATCTAACCAATCGAGACAGATTCTGTTGGCAAGAGTGCTTTTCCCGCCATTCGGAGGTCCATAGAGACCTAACTTCACGTGTCCACGTTTCGAGAACGGATTAAATTTCAGTTTCTTGAATAGATTTTTGAAAAATTGTTTCATGTACACCCCTCTTCCCGATTATGGATCAGAACTCCTTCTTAAAGTTTGTGGTAGGGGAAGGGATATGTTTGTGTATAATATTATTGTACTGTATTGATGAGGTATCCTGTGTGCGCTTTAACAATTCTTGTAAATAAGCGAACTTTTTTTATAGTAAGACCCTCTTGTAAAAAATAGTCTCTTGTATCTTCTGGATCGATTTTAAGAATTTCACATGTCCTATAAAAAGACATAATTCCCTGGTCATCTGAGCAAAACCACTCCAGCGCTTCTTCTTTATGTTCATTTCTATTCAAATCTTTTCCCGATAGATCTAAGACGCGTGTGTAAAATCGAACAAGTGGTTCATCACATCGTAAAGAGAGATAAGTGCTAGATGTTGAAGGGAGCATTTTCCACTTGAAACATGTTTCTTTTAAATTAGTATTGACAAATTCCTCCAAAACAGAATAATTTATAAGTATTCATCCTCTTTATAGCATATGGAGAAAGCCCTTATACTATTCATAATTGTACTTGGTAATTGTGCGTTATACTGGTTTTTTATCGGGCAGAAGAAGCAACAACAACAGATGTTTGAAGGAAGAATAGAAGAGATCAAAAGAGAAGGTGAGAAATGGCAGAAAAACACTTAGTAATTGATCATCTTAAATTTAGTTACGAAGGATTGTTTAACGCCACTGAATTTTATGATCTCATCGTTGATTGGTTCTATGAGAAAGGATGGGACTGGTATGAGAAAGTAAATCAAGAACAAGTCACACCAGATGGAAAACATATCAGGCTCGTTTTGGAACCATGGAAAAGTTCCAGTGATTTTTATAAATTGAAAATGAAAATTCATCTGCAACTTCTGAATGTACGTGAAGTTGAGGTGGAGCATGAAGGGAAAACGCTTCGTCTGAATCATGGTGTAATCCGGATGGTGTTTGATGGGTTTGTAATGAGTGACAGAACAGGTGAATGGACCTCAAAACCTTTCTGGTGGTTTTTTACCGTCGTTGCGGAGAAATATTTTTTCAAACACCATTACAAGAAGTTTGTCGAGTGGATCAAAAGTGACGTTGAGGAGTTACACACAAAAATTAAAGAGTATCTAAACGTGTTTAAATACACATATAGGACATAACAATGTACAGCGCACATCATAAAAATTTGATCGTGAACGGTCGAAATCTTGAGTATAAAGGAGTCTTTAAAGCAGACGAATTGTTCGCAACTATTAATCGAGCACTCGAAGCAAAGCACTATCATAAAAACGAAAAAAGAACGGAAGAGTTAGTGACGGAAACGGGAAAACGGACCTATGTTGAATTACGACCAGATAAACATCTTAGTAGTTACATTGAATTTATTATGAAAATCAAAATCACGTTAGATAACGTTACGGATATCGTGGAAGAAGTGAAAGGTGTCAAGCAGAAATTCCAGCAAGGAGATGTGACAATTGTGTTTGATTCGTGGGTTGTTACCGATTACGAACATCGATGGACCATGAAACCTGTCATTTATTTCTTGAAAGGCATTATTAACAAACTCATTTTCACATTTCCAATTGAAGCTGGTGCGCCAGGCGAACTTGCAGGAGATACATCCTACATTTATTCTCGAATTAAGAAGTTATTAGATTCGTATAAATATTCTTCCCGGGAGATTGTACAAGAGAAAGATGTTCGATTAGCTGTCGAGGAAGATGTGAAGAAGAGTATGTCTACATAAAAGGTGCCCTGTTGTGAGGTAGCTCTTTATGAGTGTTCACCTGGCACCTTAAAAAAATAAAAAAAATTATTTGATTGCATGACATCCCGGTCCTGAATAGTACAAACTTACCAATCCTGCAATTCCCACTAAATGGAATAACAACACAACTGTTGCCATTGGACTTGAACCAAGTGCTGGTACTGCTGTTGTAAGTGTTGCCACTGCCAAAATGATTACTAACGGCCACACAACTTTACGCACGTTCCATCCTACGATAAGTGCTGCCCCGCCAAGAATTTCGACCAGAATAACGATCCAGCCAAACAAACTTGCTGCAGGGAATCCTAACCCATCAAGCATCCCGATAATCATCCCTGGATTCATTAACTTGCTTAATCCTGGAATTATGAAGAGTAACCCTAGGAAGACCCGTAAAATCAGTGGCGCCATTTGTTGACATTTTTTGTTCATTTGATATAACCTCCATTGTTATTTTTATTATGATAGTGTTCACGTACTAAATAGTTTCTCTTTTTTGTTCAAACAAAATTTTGATGATGGAACTAAAACTTTATAATGTTTTGACCTTATTTTGAGTGTATGGGGTTTACAGTCATTGGTTGTTATTAAAAGAATATGTTACATGTGAGAAGTGATTATTTTTTCTTTTTGTCTTCGTGTTTTAGTTCTTGGACTTTGTATCCTTGATTCGTAAGCGCTTCTGATTTTCCTTCTAGTAATGCAGCATAATGACTTGCTTGTACATCTGCAGTTCGTTGGATATGGGGAGTATCATGCTTGAAACCACGTTTCTCAAATCGAGGAGAGATGTATTCTGCCATTTCTTGCCGATCTTCATCTTTTACCAAACCTTCAACTGCTTTAGTCTCTAAAAATGATCCATATCCTTTAACAGCTTCTGTAGATAATCCACGTAGTTGACCTTCAATTTCAATTCGTTTTTTCCCTTTCAATTGCTTGGCATAATCTGCACTTAGAAGATTAATTCCTTGCCTGAATCTGTCAGTAACAGTGTACCTTGCCATTAAGGTTCCTTTAAATTCACGGAGTTCTCTTTCCAATTCTCCTTCATCACCACCATAATCTTTCTTGAACTGTTCAATGCTCTTCTTTAGTTTTTCTTTTCCTAATACTCCTTCTAAGAACGTGTCTGTATATTTTTCAAGAATTTCTGCAAGTTTATCTTCATCTTTAATAACTGCATCATCTTTGTCATAATGGTCTGCCAAGGTTTTCTCTGCAACATTAAAGGCACCTGGAAATCCTTTCTTATCAGATTCTCTGCCAAATAAGGTGTATTGTGCATGGTTTGATAATTGATCTTTATGAATATTGTCTGGATGGTGAAACGTTTCAAAAGCCTCAATTCTTTTATCAAACTTTTTCCCCGTAAAACCTTGATAATGACCTATAATATCATCTATACTTTTCAATGTTGGAAATTCTTTCTTTTTCTTCTTCTTAGCAGCATCGCTCATACCAGACAGAACTTCCTCACCGTATTTAAACATTCCGGAAGTAGAAACAATACATATTGACCAAAATGTCTCACGTCTAGACGATACACTTTTAAGTATATAAGACATATTCCTTTTATAAATAACAAAAGGTCTCACTACTATGGCAACAAAAAAGAAATCAACAAAAAAGGTTACTCCTAAATCAATCAAACCGGTGAAAGAAGGCGGTCTTCCCGTTCCATCTACACCTAAACTTCCTCCAGAAATGGAAGCGAAGTTACAAAAACTCAAAACGAAATTAGACAAATTTAAAGATACACTTCTTGACAAGTTTGGTGATTACATCGTTGGTATCACGTTATTACCACCTGAGAAAGCATTGCCACCAAAACCGGCAGCACCAGGTCAACCAGCGCCTAAAGAGCAAAAACCAGATCCAAACAAGATTTCCTTATTAGTTGTCGTTGACGATACAACCTCAACCAAAATGAGTAAAGATGAGTTATACAACAAATTTGCAGGAATCGTGAAAAAAACAGCGGAAGATGTGGATAAAGATATTCACACACAGTCAATCTTATTAACAGATTTATGGCTCAACTGTTATGATGCGAAATACGATTTAAACAAATTAATTTCTGTCAGTGCACCAATTCATGATACAGGTATGCTTGCAGCAATCAAGATTGCGGAAATCCATAAAAGTATGGTTATCAAGAAGTTTGAGAAATATATCTTAAGTTACGTTCTCGCTGGAAGTTTAACACAAGGGAAAGCAACACCAACAAGTGACATTGACGTATGGATCGTGATTGATGATACCGATGTCAAAAAAATGACGCGTGCGGAGTTGAAGGATAAATTACGTGCGATTATCATTGGTATGGGCGCGGAAGCAGGTGAAATTACCGGTATTAAGAACAAATTAAACATCCAAGTGTACATCTTAACAGATTTCTGGGATAGTTTGAAAGAAGCGAACCCGATCATCTTTACATTACTAAGAGATGGTGTACCGTTCTACGATAGAGGCATTTTCATGCCATGGAAACAACTCTTACGAATGGGACGTATCAAACCAAGTAGGGAAGCGATTGACTTGTTCATGAATACAGGACAGCAAAGTATCAAACGTATCAAAAAGACGTTTGAAACGATGGGAATGGAAGATACATATTACTCAATCCTTACACCATCACAAGCTGCTATTATGTTATACGGGTTACCACCACCGACGCCTCGGGAAACACCGGATGTCTTGGAAGAAATCTTTGTCAAGAAAGAGAAGTTACTTGAAGCGAAATACGTCCAAATTTTACGTGATAATGTGCAATTACGGAAAGAGATCGAACACGGTACGAAGAAAGGACTTACCGGAACAGAGTTAGATAAATACGTGAATAATGCGGAAGAATTTTTGAAACGTATCGACAAATTGTTCAAAGAAATTGAAGATATGCATATGAAGAAAAGTGTGCTTCATCTCTATGATGAAATCATCACAATTATTCGAGATGTCCTTAAGTTAGAAGGTATCGAGAAAGCGCAAGATGAAGAAATCATTAAACTCTTTGAAGATGAATTAATTTCAACTGGGAAGGTTCCCGCACGGTTCTTACGTGACTTGAATGAAATCGTGGATGCGAAAACCAAGTTTGATAAGAAGAAGTTAACCAAGAACGATGTCGAGAAAGCACGGAAAGGGTCTGGTGGATTGATTCGATTCCTTATCGAGTACATGCAGCGGAAGCGTGGGAAAGAGTTTGAGAGAGCTAAGATCCGTATCAAACACGGTGATGTGTACGGTGAAGTGATCTTGCTTGACACAATGGCATTCATTTTCCCGAACATTGACGCGAAAGATCAGCAAATTGAGAAAGCGATCATTAATGAAGATGGCAGTCTTGGTACAAGAGAGAAATCAACGTTAGAAGAGTTTGAGAAACATCTCGCGACTGTGAAGCTTCCTAAGAGAGCATTCATTAAAGAACCAGTGTTTGAAGATCTGAAAGATATCTTTGGCAAACATGTCGAGATATTAATTAATTATTAATTTTATTTCTTTTCTTGTTTTAACCCTCATTCCTCCCTCCATTTCTAAAATTAAACCAACATAAAGTTTCCTAAAGTTTTCAAAGTAATAATAAAGCTTCCTTGTAAGTATCAACGAAAGTATCTTTTTAAACTACTTTTCTTTTGAAAACATTGAAAGACGTGTCTGGGGTGACCATGGCAACATGGAAACCCCAACTTTATACTAATGAGGTAACAAAAATGAAAACGATACAAAAATTAACAGCACTTCTGGTAATAGCACTTTTTGTGTTAACAATAGTACCAATGGCATTAGCGGAAGACGTAGATGATAGTGATGATGAAACAGAAATTGAAGAGACGGAAGTAGAGGAGGAGGATCGGCGGAAACGTCCACAATTTGATCGAGTAAAATACAAAAAACGTATGAAAGATGCACGTGCAGAATTTAAAGAAAATAGAGCAAAAGTTCGTGAACATGTGAAAATGTCCAAGGAACGATTACAAGAAGCACGTATGAAGTTCAAAGAACATAAAGATAGTTTACTCGAACTTCGCGGTAAAGTAACAAGATGTGAAGGTGACGATTGTACGGAGAAACGACGAGCGTTACGGAAAGGTGTGAATGCTCATTTAGAAAAGATTACAACCGTTATAACCAACCACTTGGAGAAATTAGAAAATAAAGTGCTTGATTCTAATGTAGAAAATAAGGATGATATGATTGCGAAGATCGATGAATTGAAAGCTGATGTCGCCTCAAAGGCAGAAGAAGTCGCCTCACTCACTGCAGACACGCCAAAAGAAGACGTTCGTGCATTACTCAAAGAAGTGAAAGCGCTGTGGAAAGATGTCCGTCAAACACATAAACGAATTACTGGCGCGTTACTCAATGATAAAGGAGGAAAATTAGCGGGGAAACATAACGGTCTTCTTCGAAGTATGGAGGCACGTATCGCTGCTGCAGCAAAGCGGGGACATGACACCGCTGCATTAGAAGAAATTAAAGATCGGTTTGAAGTACACAGAGATGATGTGAAGGCAGCGCATGACGCAGCGAAAGCAGCATGGAAAGAAGAAGGTGACAACGATGCATGGAAAGCTGCTCAGCAAGAATTTCGAGAAGAGTTGAAGGAATCGAAAGAAATCTTGCGTGAGTTTGTTGCAGCATTCAAAGACCTTCGTAGTGATTCAGATGATGTAGAAGAAGCTGAAGATACAGAGTCTGAGAGCGAGACCACTTCCGAGGAATAAGTAAGGTTTTTATACTTTATTTTTTTACTATGAGGTACCAAAGATGAATAAAATATTGATACTTGGATTGATAGTACTTATCGTTGCGTTAGTTGTTGGATGTGAAACGACAAAGTTCCAAAACCCACCATGTGAAACAGATGCCGATTGTTCCGTGATGCATAATGGAATTTGCGTTGATGGCGTATGTCAAGTAGGTTCTTCAGATGATTCGCTCGAATTAGATGAGTTAGACGACTTTGATGAGTTAGAAGATGATCTTAACTTAGATGAGTTAGATAGTTTTCTTGATTGATTTTTTTCTTACTTTTTTACCACAAAAAGAATTCTCCAAACCAAATGACAAAATATCCAATTGTAAAATCAACCCAAGGAAATGGCGCAATAGTCATTGTAAAGAGTTTAGGGGCACACCCGCAGTCGACGTAACGAAACAACAGTAGTTGATCCCATCAGCTTCTCAGACCTGCAACCCTCTGAACATGGAACGCACAGCTTATAGCTGCTTCATTCCTGATCTGACTAGGTTCACAGTACGACCATCCCAGAGGACAGACCGTCAGCAAAGTCCGACAGGACTACCATCACAACACTACTCCTTCCTTGGGCTTCGGCTCCGTGTAAAGTCCGTTCACGGTCACAACGCAGGACTAGCGCGCCAGCCTAGCTCTCCCTCTTTTGTAAGAATTATGTTTGTGTTTTATAAAAGATTTGGTTTATATGATTTGAAAAAGGCTTCATCTTCGTTTTCTACCTTTTTTCCTTCTATTCTTTTTTCTATTCAAAGAACTAATGTTACAACGTTTCACAGTCCAACACCCATCCCTTCCATTTGGTGCTGGATGAAAAGTATATTCAGTTAAGTCATCAACGGTACCTGATACTAAGCCACGGTACCCAGTTTTGGCAAAATGAGTGGTGATTTCCTTTCGTAAATTCTCATCTTGTAAAAACCGTACTAAATCCAAATGAGAACCACCATATATTAGCCCTATCTTTGGTTTACGTCCTATTTTCTTGGAAATTAAAGGGACTAGATATGTTTCAATTTTATGAGCAGCCAGAGAGCTTCTTCCAGCGAGAATAGGTTGCATACATTCAAGACTTACCCTAGTACAATAATCGATTGTATCATCAGGAATTTGCCTATTTGCAAAACTGTAGAACATACTTTCTCTAAAAAATCTCCATGTCAAAGAGCTGGTACCGTACCAATCTGAACGATCTTCACTCAATCCCACATCAACTGAAAAAAGTGGCTTCCCATTATTTCTAACTTCACTAACCAACCTACTTGAAGCAAAATAATGCCCGCCCGCAGTAATTACCACTTCATACATACTCNTTTGAGAAAAGGTATCTTGGAATCTATTAGCCCCCTCAGTAACAATAGCATCAACACCCTCAAATAATGAGCTAGGTCGGCGTGGCCAAGGGTGACCAATAGCGCTTAAAACATAGTCAGCACCTGGTGTTGAAAATTCTTTATAACCCATACTGCTGAAATATCCATCCTACTTTAAATATAATTGCATCCTAAATTCAATTATTGTAGGTAATAGATTACGTAGCTAACACCGCATCCACAACTTCCATTGCTCTCTTGGATTCTTTCACGTCATGCACTCGAATAATGTTGGCTCCATTCATGACCGCAATCACATTCGAGGCAATCGTTCCTTCTAATCGATCATCTGCCTGTACGTTACTTATTTTTCCAATAAATGATTTTCTTGATGTACCAACTAAAAGGGGATAGCCTAATGTCGTAAATTCATTCAATCGTTTCAAGATAGTAAGGTTATGTTCCAACTTCTTTCCGAAGCCAATTCCTGGATCAAGAATGAGTTGCGAAATACCGGCATTCTTCGCCTTTTGAATTCGCTCTTCAAAAAATGTTATAATATCTGTAATCACATCACCATACGCTGGATTTTGTTGCATTACTTTTGGAATGCCTTGCATATGCATGATGCAGACAGGAACATTGTATTTAGCAACAACATCAATCATTTTGTCGTCTGCTAAACCTGAAATGTCATTAAGGATATGTGCTCCTGCTTCCAGACATTTTGCTGCTACCTGCCATTTGGTTGTATCAATAGAGATTGGAACATTGACTTCCTGTACTAATCGTTCAATTACAGGTAATACACGTCGTAACTCCTCCTCAACTGATACGGGATCTGAACCTGGTCTGCTACTTTCCCCACCAACATCAATGATATCTGCTCCTTCCGCAACCATTTCTTTCGCATGCATAACTGCCTTCTCAGCATTAACATATAACCCACCATCAGAGAATGAATCAGGCGTGACGTTTAAAATACCCATGATGAGCGTTTTATCAAGAGATAACCTATGATTTTTACAAGTTATGTTGTTCATATAGTGTTTCAATTACATCTCTTTTAAGAATATTATGAAATAAAAGAAAAAAATGGAGTAGTCTCCAAAATGAGTATTATCTACCCGCATCAGGGCGCGTTATTTCATTATTACTTACGCAATATACGCCATTAAGTGGTGTTTCATTTACTGATCCTAAATCGTTTACGACTGCGAGTTCTGGGTCAAAGCAACATCCACTTTCATATTCTCGTGTGTTCATGTTATATGCACAAGAGGGGAACGTTTCATTACCTTGTGCGTTATCAGGACAGACTTCCACATATTCGCACATTAATCGTAAATCTGCATCAGGGATTGGAAGATCTGGTTCAATGTACATGTCTGGTGCTGCGTCAGCAGCATAATCAATAATACCATGATCAGCTAACCGGTTAACACCTAAATCTGCTGCAACATATTCACCTGGCTGCGCATCTATAATACCATTATCCTGCACTGGTTGCTGAATCCCACCATCTGCATTACGTCGACTTTTTGGCCCGCCACCATTTCCTTGGTTACACGTACCATAACTCTCCTCACTAACTGTTGATGCACCAATTACAACTACAGGATCTACTAATACTACTGGCGTTGTTGCTGCTCTATCGATCCCTTCTGCAATTTCG
>NZBO01000006.1 GCA_002686315.1 archaeon
CACCATTCGTAGGAGCGTCACCGATGTTTGCGACACGAGCATATCCGGACTGTATGTCCTTCAGATGTAGCACAAGATTTGCTACCCCCTCAACAGAATTAAGCATTGTTGTACATAACGGTCCCTCGGATATATCTTCAACTGGAGTGGAAACAGGTGCTGAATAGCTATTATTGTCTTCAATTTGTGGTGTATATGACTCATTCCCGCATCCTAACGGCATTGCTAAAGCCGCCGTTACTGCAACCGCTTGTACACCTGTTTTCAACGCATTATATGCTCTTTTCATTCCAAATACCTGTTTGAACTACTTTTGAGTAGTACTTTTTATAAGCTTTCTGGTGAAATATTCTATTTCGATCCTGAAAGTCCTCTAACTATCTGGATATGCATTATTTTTTACTCTTATTAAATCTTAGAATATAGGGTATTTAGAGCATATACCTCTGCCACAGTTTGTATTGGCTTTTATTCCGTTCTGGACATAGTTTACAAAATAAAAACACTTATATAGAACTAAAAAAACATGTACACTGGTGATATCATGAAATTAATTCTCACAAAAAAACCAAAAGGTGTCCGTATCATTGAAGGATTCCCTGGTTTTGGTCTTATTGGAACAATCGCAACAGAATTTTTAATGGAACATTTAGAAATGGAAAAAATAGGCATTGTCGAGTTAGACGAAATACCTGCCATGATCGCAATTCATAATAACATGGTTGTGGAACCAATCTCCATTCATTATAACAAAAAACATAACTTGGTCGTGGTACATGCTATTAACATTGGGAAGAATTTGGGATGGCAGATCGCGGAACTTGTATCGCAGTTAGCGACACAATTACAAGCGAAAGAAATCATCTCGTTGGAAGGTGTCGGCTCACCGAATGCACAAGGAAGTCGTGTTTTCTATTATGGTGGGGTGAAATCGTCGGCGAAAAAGTTGCAAGGTATCGCTTCTCCGTTACAGGAAGGTATTATAGTTGGTGTGACGGGTGCGTTGTTAGCAAAGAACATCAAAACACCTATTTTAGCACTGTTTGCGGAAGCGAAAAGTAACATGCCTGATAGTAAGGCAGCCGCACAAATTATTCAAGCGCTGGACGCGTATACGGGAATTAACGTAGATCCAAAACCATTGCTTCGACAAGCGCAGATTTTTGAAGACAAGTTGAAAGGTATTGTGTCGAAGGGAAAGAAAGCGCAAGCAGTCCAGGAAGAGAAGACGTTGAGTTACGTAGGATAATCCTGCCGTTGCTTATTTCTTTTAGTTTTATTATTTTTAGTTTTTGAT
The DNA here is from genome assembly GCA_002686315.1 of archaeon. Taxonomy (GTDB): domain Archaea; phylum Nanobdellota; class Nanobdellia; order Woesearchaeales; family GW2011-AR9; genus UBA11998. The sequence goes on from NZBO01000006.1 coordinate 1,298, forward strand.
TATTTCTTTGTTTCCAATTAGTTCTAATTGATTACTGTTTGATTTTGCCTTTAGCTACCTAAATATTTTGATCTCTTCTAAATTGTTTCTTTCTCTCAAAATTTGACCAAAAACAGTAAGTTTTATAGGTAAATTGACAATTTGTCTCTTTTCGGAGGTAACTAATATGTATGGACTAAAACAAAAAACTGTAGATACTGCAACGGCTGCCCTTTTCCTTGGTGCACCAATAGCATATGGGCTAGCAAGACACGCTGTAATGGACGTACTGGAACGAAATGCACCTCGTCTGCCCCTTGTAGGAAAATCGATCGAAAGACGATTTGCACGTGATTATTTACCAAAATAAGCTTATTTTTTTATTTTACATAACAAATTTTATAAAAAATAATTTTTATTTTAATAAAAATGACAAAAGACGCACGTGATTTTACATTTCCTGGACAGTTAGATGGTCTTGTTCCCAGATTAGAAAAAGAGTTTGGAGATGATGTCAAAATACGTGAAAATTGTTCAAGGACAACAATAGAAATATATGGCCTTCTACGTCGAGAAAAACGCATTTTGGCTGACGCAATGTATGTTAACGGAGAATTACGTTCTGCACGGAGATATAGTGGGTCTTTTTATCGCCTAGTGCCCAGAGAATTTGTTTAACCAAATAAATCGCCCATTTTTTCTTCTAATTCATCATCCATTTCAACAATAGATTTTGTTCCATACAAATCCATCGTTGTTTTATACGACAAATGCCCTAACACTTTCTGCACCACTTCTAACGACAAACCTTGATCTTTTAAGATACGGGCACATGAATGACGTAACATGTGAGGGTTAATATTCTTCAAATCAGGATGCGGGTTTTCCAATTGTGCTCGTTTCCCTGCCTTTGCCACAATTCGATTAATTTGCGTTGGTGTGATGTGGCCATGTTCGTTTAATGTAGAGACGGCAGGGAACAAATAGCCTTTCTTTGCATCTTGTAAAACATAGCGAAGATACAATTTTAAATCATCCACTAACTGCGGCGAAAACAATGTTGCCAAACGATCAATATTTTTTTTGCCAAGAATTCGAATTTTTTTCGTTTCTAAATTAATGTCGTCAATTTTGATTTTGGCAAGCTCAAATCTTCTAAGTCCGCAATATGCAAGCAACTTGATAATTATTTTGTCTCGTAATTTGTCAGTATGTCTGATAAGTTTCGTTACCTGTTCTTGTGATAAATGAAACTGGCTGCGAGAATGTGCCTTCTTCACCAAAACCTCTTTCATGGACGAGAAAACGTCACAGATTATTTAAATGTAACGTTTTGGGCCTTTTTTGTCACGTATTACGTAAGCTTTTGTATAAAGTGTGACGTAATGCGCCGAAGGGCATATTTTGATGTTTTTAGTAGGGCTTTTTGGCGAAATTTTCTGCATATTTTGGAATTTTAAATTTAGGCGTTGATTGTATTTTTCGTTTTTTTAATCTTTGAAATTTGATCAAAGGTTTTAGAAAAGAAATTGCGTACATTTTTTAAAGAAACTACTTGTTTGAAAAAACATGTTGCGGAAAACAGGGTTGGCATTACTTCTTGCTAGCTGTGGTTATGTCGGGGATTCGGTTGATGTGAATCTTCCTGCTGGTGTGCCTGATGCAGCGTATCTTCAAAAACCAACAGTTGTTGATTCAGGTCCTCTGTTGTATGATTTGGATAAAGTTAGGCGAATGGATAGTTGTTATCGACGAAATAGCGACATGACTGGCATGGATGCAGTAAATCATTGTATGTTGTTGGAAATGCTTGATGAGATGGATTAGCTGGAAAATGACCTGATTCTTTAAGAAATAAAGTTTTAAGTTTTAATTAGTTGTTTGGTTGGTTCCTTTCCACTAAGTTAACGATCTTTGACTGTTAGTTTCAGTCTTGAAAATATACGGTATTGATAAAATAATTCTTGTCTCTTAGTTATGAGAATACACAACATTTAAAACGAAATTTCATCTTCTCTTGATTGTGGTTATGAAAAAAACACTCGCATTATTGATAGTAAGTCTCTTCCTTGTCGGATGTAGTTCTTTCACCTTCCCAACAGCAACTCAGTTATGTCAAAAGCAGGGAGTAAGTCCGCTTGGGTTAGGTATCGTGTTTGCGTCATCACAAATGGAAAACCAACCTGTACATGATTTAGTGGGTGATCAGACGGCAGTATTATACGTACGTGCAAATAAGGATCCAATCTGTAAAGGAAAAATACTTGCATATACAATTACAATTAGCGACGGGAAAGTGCAATCTATTACATCTGGCGAACCATCTAATCCAACGATGGTTATTTCTACGACGGAAAGTGTTCTTACATCAGTTGTGAAAGATAACCCAGATGTTGCAATAAAAAATGCGCTTTCAACAGGACAAATACAAGTGCATGGTATTGGAATCCTTAATAAAATACGTGTGTGGATTATGAAAGCAACGTTAACATAATTATATGATTTCTGGACAAACAAATAGACCATATACCAAACCATTATATGTAATTCGAATTTACCACTATTATTAGGTGAATAAAAATGACAGAAAGAATTGAAGGAAGAGGGATGGGGGGTCTTGGATTGCTCGTAGCGGCGATACCACCATTAATTGCATTAGCGCTCCATAATCCTGTTGAACGAGTACAGGAACAACCAAAACCGGCTGAAGTAAGGCAAATCTATAAGTCACAAGGTCCAATGTTACCAGAATACATGCCAAAAACTGAAAAACCGATTCCGTACATCGGCAACGATTAATTTTTTTCTTCTTTCTATTTAGTCCTAAATAGAAACATTTATATTTGACACCTATTCTCACACAGCATGGATATACGAAACGTGCAAAAAACAGGAGACATGTTCTATCTCTACCTCCCTACAAGATGGTGTAAGAAGTATAACATTAACGGTAAGTCGAAAGTAGGCGTACAAGCAAATAAAGACGGGAGTTTAGGTGTGCATCCTCAATTAACGAAGCGGAAACCTGCGACATTGAACATAAAAGCATCGAGTGATAACATTGATTCACTGCAAAAGTTAACGGTTGCATGTTACATCTCACCCGCAGATTCGTTCAAAATTAGTTTAGATAAAGAACTCGATTTCACGACGATATTACACCAAAAAAATATGGTGAGTTTGGAGTTAGTGGAAATTGATGGAAATCATATTTCATGTGAAAGTTCGTTGAAAGTAAATGATCCTGCGTCGTTATTATTAACGATGATTCGAAAAGTGCGAAATTTACTCCTAGTAATGCAGAAAAAAGCACCACGAGAGTTAATTGAGCGATATGAATCGGAAATTGACAGATCAAAACTACTTATTGATAAGGCCGTACTTGGTGCATTCGTCAACCCAGCTGAGTCTAATAATACCACAGTAGAATTACATTTCTTATCCCTTATTTCAAAAAGTTTAGAAAGCATGGTGGATCACATAATTGCACTTAAAGTGCCACCAGAGCGTTTTTTAAAATCAATCATGGCTGTACTAGGTCAATTGCAAGAACTGCTTAAAGATGCGTCAAAACAGCTTACAACGCATAACGCGATGGCGTTTGTGGAAGCAGTAAGTGTAATGCAGGGAATTAAAGTGCAAAATGTTGCAAGTTATGATAAACGACGAACTGTTCGTGCGTTAAATTCAATTGCAGAAGTCATTCTTGATTGGGCTGTTGTGAAGGAAGTAAGTTAAATTTGTCATAACATTCTTAAAAAATCAACTCTTAATTAACCCTATGGGAAACATACGACATCTTGCAATAACAGCACTTCTTACGGGTTGTGGTGTGTATTCAACCGTAAAACCAGATACAATTCCTGTTCAATCAGAAGAAGTACCGCTAGAAGATCAACTTCGTGAAAGCAATTTTCTTATTCAATATCTTGAAGAAATACTTGCTAAAAAGAAGATATCACATACTGCAGAAGACGCAATGCGTGCTATTAGTACCCCTCGTGGTGTACGATCATACCTTGGGACTTTTGGGACGCTTGAAGAAAGAGGATTTTTCATACCTGGTATTATAAGTTTCTCAGAGCAAGGAAACTCTGCCCGGGACGTCATCACAGCAAAAAAAGGTCTTTGTTGGGACTACAGTGTTGCAGCAGCAGGATTATTACAAGATGATGGTTACATGCCACATATTCTCATTATGAACTATGCTCCTACCCGCACACATAGCGTGTTTATCTACCGAACGGAGCAAGGATGGACATACATTGGTAACAACCTTTCTCACGAGGTAACGAAAGAAAAAAACGAAGACAAGGAAATCCCTTATTTTGATTCACTTCCAGATCTTGTTGCTTCGTTTGCAATGCGCTATCCAGATAATCCTCAAATGAGATTTACAGACTACCGAGTTATACGCCTTGATGAGTTTCCTGGTTGGTTAGATAGCGACGATATTGATTTATATCATCGTATTCCATTGCGGTAATTTCTATTTACTCTATTTAGGAAGTATATATATTAATCTGCTTATGCCTACTATGTAATATATACTTAAAACTATAGAGTGATGAAAATGGCATTTGTAAAATTGGATAAAAATGGAAATAGAACCGACGGAAAAGGTGATCCAGGACTGACAGAAGAGAAAAGAGAACGAAATAAGGCATTCTTTGAAAGATATAGTTCTAATGGGAAACCACTCGAAATGACAGGTGGTCGTCCAAATTTACAAGCAATGGCTGTTGGCGCAGCCAATAGTGGATTTTCAGGTCCAAAAGCTGAATCATTAGCACGCCGATTTGATCGGGAAGTTACAAGAGCACGAAAAATGTATGATGTCATTCAAGAAAGAGTGGATGCGCTTCATACAACGTATACAAATGCGACGCCAAGGACAGTTAGAAAATGGCACGTAGGCAGAAAGAGAGGAGGATATAGGGCTGAGTTATCAAACGGTATTCGTGATCTTAACACTGCAGTACGAAAATATAATGGTCTTACAAGAAACATTCGAGAAATAGTAACAGAACTTAAAGGGGCAATTCATGATACAAAAATTGAATATAACGCGCTTGCACATGTTTGTGGGGGTGATGGTGGCATCCGACAAGGTCAGCAAGGAGGTGGGTCTGAAATTTATAATGGCTATAGGCGAAAAATCCCAGTAGGTCTTCATGCTATGGGCGAACTTCGTGTTACACGAAGTGAATTAGATTCTGTCGTTGACGACATGTTTCTTCCAACACCGCCAAGGAGATATGAAAGACAAAGGGCAATAAGGAATGCATGGGCCATTACAGGACCGATAATACCTATTTAGTCTATTTACCTTAGCCTTATATAACAACCCAATTCTCCTTCAAACATATGAAAGATATTCAAGAAATACTTACAACAGAGAAAAATGCATCACAAATTTGCCTGAAAGCAGAGAAGGATGCAGAGAAAATTGTCGCGAAAGCTAGGCAAGATGCACAAGAGTTCATCACAAATCAAAAAATTGCACTCGATTTAGCAAATGATGACGCAATTGAAGCACGATCACACGAATTAGAGAAGGAACAGCAGCAAATTCATACGGATGCGAAGAGAAAAGTAACACGTCTCCAAACTGCAGCAGCAAAAAAAATCGCAAACGCAGAAAAACTCGTTCTCAAAACAGTGCTGGCAGTATAGAAACATGAGACCTGAACAAATGGTAAAGTGCCAAATTATGGCACCAAAAACAGTCTATTCACAGACAATCGATACACTATACAAGTTAGGACTCTACCATATCACACCGCATGTTAAGGATGATCTTGATATTGGATCACCACTAGCGGATGCAGAAGATTTATCTGCAATGCTGGTTAAAATTGGTAGTGTTCTGAGTGCATTTGATCCTGTAGAACCAAAAAAATTACCTGTGTTAACCAACAAGTCATTAACGGCAGCACAAAAAGGGGTTCGAAAGTTATACGATGATTTTATTGGAGCAAAACTCGCAATGGAAACACATGAAAAAGATGTTGCGGATGCAAAAGAGAGAAAACAGTGGTTATCTGCATTAAAGACCTTTGGATTAGATATTCCAACTCTTATCAAATCAGAAAAGCTGACCTATATGTTTGGTACAGTTAGTAAGGTTAAAGATATCCAGCAAATTATTGGATCTGCAAATGACATCTCATTCCAAACAACAACAAATAACAGTACAACATATATTCTTGCAGTAACAAGCACTGAACACAAGGCATTTTTACATGAAACCGTGAGTAAATTAGGATTCAATGAAATTGCGTTAGATTCAGTCACAAAAGCAGTGAAAGATGAATTAGCATCTCTCTCTTCACGTATCACAAAAGCGAATGATTCCATGCAAAAACATCACAAAAAATGGAATATAATTCAAAAAGAGTTACCAACACTCGTAGGATTACAAGAAGTTGTCCATGAAGAAGTGCGTAAGCAAGAATTACCGCTCAACTTCGCGGTGACTGAATCAACATTTGTGGCAAATGGCTGGGTTCCCGCAAAAAAAACGGAAATTATCAAGAACGCATTAGTTGATGCAACAGGAAACAAGATCCATATTGAATATACTAAGGCAGACAAGAAAGATTTTGTTCCCGTTAAATTAAAAAATAATGTGCTTACAAAACCGTTCGAATTTTTATTAAACTTATACAGCATACCATCATATAAAGAATTTGATCCCACAACATTATTATTCTTAACATTTCCCTTCTTTTTTGGGTTTATGTTAGGTGATTTTGGATATGGATTAGTCTTATTCCTTGCATTTTGGTATATGAAAAAGAAGTTCCCATCAACAAAAGATGCCGCGAAAATTTTAATGTTCGCTGCACTCATCTCGATGATATTTGGAGGCGTGTATGGTGAAGTCTTTGGTTTTGAACATGTCTCAGTTGAAACAGGGAAAGCGTGGTGCGCAAATTATGGTGTGTGTTTACCAGAACATACTTTGATCTCGCACGGCGTTGAAACAACCGTTGCCGATTTCCCACGTTTATTTAACAGGGTGCACTCACACATGAATGTCTTTGGATTTGAAGTACTCACCGTCTTAGTTGTAGGTGCAATTATTGGATTTATTCATATCAATTTTGGATTATTTTTAGGGTTCTTGAACGAATTACGAAGTCATGGATTCAAACATGCATTTGAAGCAAAATTAAGTTGGATCATCATTGAAATAGGTGTCATTATGGCAGTGTTATCAATGATTGGCATGCTTGTAGTATCGCAATGGGTTGGTTGGATTATCGCACTCATTGGTGTCGTTATCTTAGGCAAGGGCGAAGGGATTCAAGGTATCGTTGAGATACCTGCATTAGCATCACAAATGCTAAGTTACATGCGGCTTGGAGCCGTTGGATTAGCATCCGTTGGATTAGCAGTCGTTGTGAATGAGAATTTGGCACTTCCATTTATTGATCGAGGCGGCATCTTTGTCGCAGTCGGTCTACTTATCATGTTTATTGGACATTTCATCAACATTCTACTTGGTGTCATTGGTCCATTTTTACATGGGATTCGGTTACATTACGTGGAATTTTTCTCGAAATTTTTCACAGGTGGCGGGGTTCCATATGAACCATTCGAAAAAAAACAAAAAACAAATTTACGAGGTGCAAAATAAGTTGCACCCGGAGGAAATAAAATGGCAGAAGCAGGATTAATTGCAATTGGAGCTGGATTAGCTCTTGGATTAAGTGCACTTGCAGCAGGTTGGGCAGAAAGTTCAATCGGTGCAGCAGCAGTTGGTGCAATGGCAGAAAATGAAAAGTTATTTGGTAAAGGACTAATTTTAACAGTTATCCCAGAAACCTTAGTAATCTTTGGACTTGTAATCGCGATCTTAATCATTGGACTAGCAGGATAGATACAATGAGTTTAGATAACGTTAAAGACGAGATTACGTCGTGTGCAACAGCGGATGCGGAGAAATTAGTAACTGATGCACGAAATGAGGCAGATTCCATCATGGCGCATGCAAAAGAAGATGTTGCCTTGTATAAGAAACAAGGTGCAACTGCAACGGCAGGTGTCATTGAAGCTATGGAGCGAAAAGTTCGAGCGCAAGCACGGTTTGATGCAGAAAGAATGATTATGAACACTAAGAAAGATATCATTCAAAATGTGTTAGCAAACGCGCGTGAACAACTTACATCGCTTCCAAAGAAGGAGAAGCAGCAATTCATCACGAAGTTACTCGCACTTGCAAAAAAAGAAATCGATGTCCATACTGTGTATGTGAACACATCTGATAAAGCGCTGATTAAAGGCGTTAAAAATGTGAAAACACAAGACATGGCTGGCGGCTTAGTTGCGGAATCGAAATCTGGCGAGGTAAGCGTTAATCTTACCGTAGATGAGTTGCTTGAATCAGCACGTGGCGAATTACTTGTCAAAGTGAACGAGGTTCTATTCGAATGAGTACAACCATCAAATTTTCCCCGTACACGTTCGCGCGAGTTGCCGTGATGAAATCAGAATTGCTTGGCAGAGATTCCTACGATCGAATGCAGAAAATGGGGTATAATGAAATACTTCGGTTACTCCAGGATACCACGTATAAAGCAGAGATTGATTCGTTTGATGTCTCAACGGAAGGGATTAACACGATTGAACATGCATTGAATGCGAATTTGTGTGCGTCTTTACGGAAGCTACATCGCATCTCGCAAGGTGGCATGAGATTAGTGGTTGCCGCGTTCGGATTACGTTATGACATGGAAAATGTTAAAGTAATTGTTCGTGCAATCAGTTCAGGGATTGCGAAAGAAGATGTACAAAAATTGATGTATGAATCACTTAATTATCCCGCAACATTATGGGAAACATTACTTGCGCAAACATCAATTGAAGGTGTTCTGAAACATCTTCCATTCACGATTCAGGGTACTTCTTTGTTCGAATTAGAAAATTCGTTAGATCGATATTACAGCAGTCGTATGAATGCGTTTATTGGTACTCTCTCTGCAAAAAACAAAGTTATTGCAGGGTTCGTGGAACATGAGCTTGAAGTTCGTAACATCAATACAATCTTACGATTACATGGGATTAAAGAGTATAATATTGTAGATTATTTGATAACACCTAGCTCATTTGTCAAACGATTAGTTGGCATGAGTTCAATTAGTGATATCGTGACCGCATTACGAAACGCGAAGAAAACAACGCTCCAAGGCGACGAGAAAGATTTACTTGTTGCATTAGAAATTGACATGGAACAGATTTTATTAACAAAACAAATTAGGTTAATGCATGCAGGATTACTTACTGCAAATTATATTTTAGGCTATTTGTTTGCAAAAGAAATTGAAGTTCGAAATTTAAAAGCACTCATTAAGGGCAAAAAATTAGGATTGCCTGAAGAGTTTGTGCAATCAGTGGTGGTGTCAAGATGAAAATCATAGATTTTCAATCATTCCGTGGAGGAATAAGATGAAATCAATCGCAGTAATGGGAGAATCAGAGTTTACACTAGGATTTAGATTAGCGGGTATTCGAGATGTTATTACCAAAGATGGTATCGAGAACGTCCTCTCATCATCAGATATTGGAATTGTCATCATTGATCAAGGTACCTTTGATTCGTACGATGAACGGATGCAAGATGAAATATCTGCATCACTGCAACCGGTATTCGTCGTCTTAGCAGAAGAACATAATCAGGAAGCATTACGTAAAATGATTGTACAATCAATTGGTGTCGACTTGCTTAAAGATGAAAATTAACATTATACTTACAAGAAAAAAACAATACACAAAAAAAATAAAAATCAAATTAAGGAGAAATCACAATGGCAAAAACACAAAACGTAGGAACATTATTCAGAATTGCAGGTCCAGTCGTCGTCGCACGTGGACTTACCGCACGAATGTATGACGTCGTTCGAGTAGGAAATGAACGTCTTATGGGCGAAGTTATCCGAATCGAAGGCGAGAACATGATCATTCAGGTTTATGAAGATACCACTGGTATCACGCCTGGCGAACCAGTTGAAAATACCGGTCAGCGACTCTCAGTCGAATTAGGACCTGGATTATTAACAAGTATCTATGATGGTATTCAACGACCGCTTCCTGTTTTACAAGAACAGATGGGCGATTTCATTTTCCGTGGTGTCGATGCACCAGGATTAGATCATGATAAGAAATGGGAATTCAAAGCAACCGTGAAAAAAGGTGACACAGTCACGCAAGGACAAGTAGTCGGAACAGTACAAGAAACAGAACATTTCAAACATAAAATTATGGTTCCGCCAGGAATGGAAGGAAAAGTGAAAGAGATCAAATCAGGCAAATTTACCGTAGATGATATTGTCTGCACACTTGATTCAGGTGCAAAAATAATGATGATGCAACGATGGCCTGTTCGTGAATCGCGACCTGTCTTGAAAAAATTATCACCGTCAGAACCTTTGTTAACAGGGCAGCGAGTCTTTGACGTCTTCTTCCCTTTAGCGAAAGGTGGCGCGGCCGCAATCCCAGGTCCGTTTGGCGCAGGAAAAACAGTTTCACAACAGCAGTTAGCAAAATGGAGTGACGCTGATATCATTGTCTATGTTGGATGTGGAGAGAGAGGGAACGAAATGACGGAAGTTCTGACAGAATTTCCTCATTTGAAAGATCCACGTACCGGTGGACCGTTAATGGAACGGACTGTTCTTATTGCAAATACGTCTAACATGCCCGTTGCAGCGAGAGAAGCAAGTGTCTATACAGGTGCAACGATTGCAGAATATTTCAGAGATCAAGGATTACATGTTGCAATGATGGCAGACTCCACTTCAAGATGGGCGGAAGCAATGCGTGAAATCTCATCACGTCTTGAAGAAATGCCTGGTGAGGAAGGATATCCTGCATATCTCGCGACTAGATTAGCAGAATTCTATGAACGAGCGGGAATGGTCACTCCATTTAGCGGGAAGAAGGAAGGTTCCGTCACGCTTATTGGCGCGGTAAGTCCGCCAGGTGGAGATTTCTCAGAACCTGTAACACAAAACACATTACGAGTTACAAAAACGTTCTGGGCGCTTGATGCGAAGTTAGCACAGAGGCGACATTTCCCCTCCGTGAACTGGTTAACATCCTACTCATTATATGTTGATGGATTAGAAGAGTGGTTCGCAAAAAATGTGGCAAGTGAGTGGCGTGACATGGTCGGACACATGATGGCTATCTTACAAGAAGAAGATAAATTGCTTGAAATCGTGCAATTAGTTGGATCAGATAGTCTACCGCCAAAACAGCAACTCTCTTTAGAAGTTGCGAGGCTTATTCGAGAATTCGTCCTTCAACAAAACGCATTCCATGAAGTTGATACGTACTGTGAGATGAAAAAGGCGCACATGGTCATGAAAACGATTCTGTCATTTGGTGATCTTGCACAAAAAGCACTTGATCAAGGAACACGTGTCCAAGATATCATTGATATGAAATCAAAAGATCGAATTGGGGAAGCGAAGTTTGGGAAAGAGTATGAAAAACTGCTTCAAGATGTCATGAAAGATATCGAATCCGAGTTCGCAAGAATTGCGGGAGGTAACCGCAAATGAAAATTACAAATTTTCAATCATTCCCTGGAGGAATAAAATGAAAGCAACAAAAGAATATAAAACAATCACAAAAGTAGCAGGTCCACTCGTCTTCGTAGAGAAAACAGAACCGATCGGCTACGGTACACTCGTCAAAGTAACATTAGTTGATGGCACAGTTAAATCAGGGCAAGTACTTGATACATCCGATGACATGGTTGTCGTCCAGATTTTTGAAGGAACATCTGGTGTTAGCAAAGATGCGAAGGTTAAGTTTCTTAAAGAAAATATTACACTTCCTGTCTCCTCAGATATGCTTGGACGTGTGTTTAACGGCGCTGGGAAGCCAATCGATGATGGACCTGAACTTATTCCAAAGAAACGGTTAGATATCGGTGGTGCGGCAATTAATCCGTATGCACGTGCTTCACCAGATGAGTTCATTCAAACAGGTATTAGTACAATTGATGTTACCAATACGTTAGTTCGTGGTCAAAAATTACCTATCTTCTC
>NZBO01000007.1 GCA_002686315.1 archaeon
TTAATAAAAAGGTTACTCCTACAAATAGCGAGTTTCCCCCCACGAGGGAACAGGTCATTATAGTATTCAAATCCATACAAAAAGATATGCGACTCGCAAGAATAGTGTTACTTTCTTTTCTTCCTTCAGTTGGATGTGAGGAGGGAACTCAACCCTCCACACATTTAACTTCAACAGCTAGTGAAGATCCTGTTAGTATGAACCCACCAACTACATTCCAAGACGAAGAGAAACCGTATGATAGCGATCAATGTGGTGATGATCCTGCAACGGCAAAAGTATTTGATCTCGGCGTTACGGACGTGGAACATCCGTTTTATCAATCGTTATTTGGCGGAAGGTATGGTGTGTGTATGCGCTCATTAGAACAAGGTATCGAGGCTATGGAAGGAACACAAACATACAATCGAGTCCAGATGTTTGAAGATCGAGGAGTTCTTGGAATTTTTACGCATGACTTTCCAATCTGGGCTGCAAATAGTCAATTTCCAAAACAATACCATCTTACGGAAGGAGAAACTGCGTCATGTGTTGGGATAGAAGATCCATTAACATATCTTGAGATCGGTGAGAATCAATCGTTAATGGGAAAAGCTGCAGCTATTTTCTACATGGCGAACGTATTATGTGCAAAGGAAAATATCCAAAATAATGAACGAGAGAGTGACGGGTATGATCCTTGTGAGCGATACCCTGCAGCATGTTGCGATCCATTTCGTGATACACAACAGCGTGAAGAAGTATTACGTTGTATTGATGAAACACAAAGTAGATTATATGGGATTCTTGCAAAAGGTAGTCACGAAGACGATCCGAAACTGATTCTACGACAAAGAGAGAGTATAACTATTTTAATTTATAGTCCTAATTAACGATGAAAGATGTTACAAAAATTGACGTGTTTTTAACACGTGTTGAAGAGCAAGGTACAATTAAATACAAAGCAGTTCATAACACTGCTGTAGAAAGAGTATCACGTCGGGAAGGAGGCTATTACAATCTACTTGATACCGCGGCACATCATGCTACGTCTACTGGAAGAATGCAACCTTCACAAACACGAGAAGAAGTACGCAACGCTATCTATACACGATGGGAAGAAGGGAAAACAACACGGCAACAAAGTTTCTTGGCAGACGACCCTGCGTTATATTGGGATGGTCTTCTCACATTTGGATGTTATGCTGACATGATTGAAGATGCAGTGTCACACAAAATAGCAGAATATAAAAATCAAGGACACAGATTAACCCAAAAGGAGATGAGAAAAAATCCACTTTCACGTGCGGTGTGTAATACGGCATCTGTGTTATACGGATCGTGGACAAATGCATTGCAAGCAAATGGTGTATTATTTGATAGTAGGCGAATTAAAGAAAGAAGGTCTCCTTCAGATGCACTTGACATGCTTATAGAATACGCTCGTTCACACGATGATCTTCGTCCTACAAAAGTCCCACTAAAATTGTCCAAGCTTCTAAGACGATCATTCACCAATTACTGTGCAGCACTTATAGCAGCAGCAGCAAGAATACGTGAAGATGATCCGGAACTTGCGACAAAGTTACATCATCAAAAGGTCTATGGAACAACAGCAGTCGAACGTCAATTAGCAAGAGCAAAGCGAGAGTGTATTGAGGTTCCAACATTAAAGTGGGAACATGAATATGGAGTTGAGTATGTCACATCCTTGGTAGATGGAGAGATAAGTTTTTTTGTAGAAGGAAGTTCATTTTTAACAGGAGAACAAGTTCACGGATATTTGAGGGGTAATGAAGCATGGCGTTCCGTCAATGATGTTGCACGAGATCAGGAAATAAGTCGAAGTTCGGTTCGACGGAATTTGCATGACATTGCGGATCTAGTTGTTGTAGTTGAGAGAAATGCAAGACGATATGTTCATATTCATACAAGTGCGAGATTTGGTCAAGTGCAACAAGAAGCATCTTAGACAGCCACTATCTCTTTTTGTGGTGGAAGATCTGTTTCAAGTGAAGAGAGATCAACTTGTTTTCATGATCAAGCATATACAAATCCATCAAAGATAGAAGAAGAAAGACATTCATATTGATTTCGATACTAGAAACCAAGCCGAGTTAGCATCACATCACGATCAAACACTTCCAAATCCTCATAATTCTGCCCAACACCTAAGAAGAGAATTGGTTTTTTAATTACGTATGAAATACTAAGAGGTGCGCCACCTTTCTCATCCACATCCGCTTTTGTTAAAATGGCACCATCCATCTCCACGAGTTCGTTGAATTTGCGCGCTTGCTCGACACAATCGTTTCCCGTAATAGACTCCCCAACAAATAATTTTAAATCAGGATTGGTAACTCGAATTAATTTTTCTAACTCGGCCATCAAATTAGTGTTTGAATGTAATCTACCAGCGGTATCAATTAATACAACATCTAACTGCTCCTTCTCTGCATGTTTCACAGCATCAAACGCAACAGCTGCCGCATCAGAACCATAGTCATGTTTAATCATTTTCACATCTAACTTGTTGGCATGTTCCTCTAATTGTTGGATCGCTGCTGCTCGGAAGGTGTCACATGCTGCAAGCACAACTGATTTTCCATGTTGTTTGAAGTAGTTTGTGAGTTTTGCAATCGTTGTTGTTTTTCCTGCACCATTGATACCAAACACGGCGATTATAAGTGGTTTTTTGTCGTTCGCTTTCTCTAATAAATTAATAGGATCATGTGTCAATATTTCTGTTAATGTTCTTTTCAAAACCTCATTGATTTTTGCTAAGATATCTCGTGGTAACGGTTTCCCAACAAGTTCCTCTTTCAGATCTTCCTTGATTTTTTCAATAACTTCAACAGAAACATTGTTTTCAAGTAAGACTAATTCGAGTTCCCAGAAAAGATCATTAAATTTGTCTTCGTTAATTGTTTTTGTCGTAAGTGATTGTTTAATTTTGCTAAAGAATCCTTTTTCTTCTTGTACTTCTTCTTTTGGTTCAGTAACAGGTTCCTTTATTTTCTCTTCAGTTACTGGTTCTTTTTCTTCAACAACTTCTTTTTCTACAGACTTTTCTTCTTCAACAATTGGTTTCTCTTTTTCTTCAGAAATAACATCTTCTTTCTCTTCAGCAACTTCTTCTTTCTTTTTTCGTGAAAATAATTTGCTAAAGAACCCTTTTTTCTCTTCAGGCTCTGTCGAGGATTCAGAATCTTCTGATACTATAACATCAGGTTCCTCTTTTTTTTCTTCTACAACTGCTTCCTCAACAACTTTCGTTTCTTCCGCGACAACTTCATCAACAATATTTTCCGCGAAATGCGCTTTTTGCTCTTCCTTCCGTGCTTTCCGTTCCTCTTCTTCTTTCGCATAATGTTTCTTGGCTTCTTCTACGAGTTGCGTTGAAGTAGGGATATCTTCTTTTTCTTCAGATTCATCATCTGCAATAAAAGGTTCTGATTTATTTGCATCTTCAATAATTTTATGTGCTTCCTCTTCATCAATTTCTTTTTCCGCAGGCTTTGGCGAGGAATCAGAATCCTTAGATTCTGTATCTTCAATAACTTCTGGTTGAGGTTCTTCTTTTTCTTCCTCTTGAACTAAATCGTCTTTCTCCTCTACTTCTTCTTTCTTTTCAACAACTTCCTCTTTTTCAGTTGATTCTTCATCTTTAGAAATAGATTCTCTTTCCTCTACCTTTTCTTCTTCTTTTACTTCTTCAACAGCTTCCTCTTTCTCTTCAACTTCTTTTGCAACACCCGCATCTTCTAATACCTTATCAACTTCTTCCTGTGGAATATCATCTGCTTCTTCCTCAGTTTTTGTAGAAAAAACGTTCAACGCGCTTTTCAGCTTCTCTTTTAGTTTACCAAACATACGAAATACCTCTTGGTGTTTTGTATGTCCCAAAAATGTTTTATTTTTCTGGACATAATCTACTCCTGCGTTGCCTCTACTTGTTGGTATAACTCATACGCCTGTTTGTGCATCTGTTGCAAAAATGCTTCCGCTTCAATGATTTTATGACTCATTTCTTCCTGCTGTTTTGTTAATAATACAATTACTTCATCCACTGTCTTCTCAACAACAGTAGAGGCACCAACATTAACCATTAACTTCTTGTTATCAGTAAGTGTTCCTTTCACAAAGATCCCATTCGCCATTGGCGCAAACATGTCACTGCCAACATCTGCTGTTTTGATACCTTCCAGTGCCTCAAGGGAATCAGTCACATGTTCGTTCTGGTTGTTCAATAGCTGCACGTGTTCCGTAATTTGTTCAATATGTTTCTGCAAGTATTGAAACTGCATAAACTTCTCTTTAATATCTTCGGTCATAGACGTGAAAGAATGGGCTTTTTATATAAGGTTTATGGTGAGATTACGCACGAACATCAAACGCTTCCAAACGCGCTGCAAAAGCTGGAAAATGTTGGCCAACCCAATCTCGATATCCTCGCCTAATAGTCGTATATAATCTACCTGACAGTGGACTGTGCTGATGCCATTCTCTTGAACCTGGATGAATAATAGAATTTGATGTGTGAACACGAGAAAGGATACCTTTTTCAAACGCCATCCCTAATTTTTGTATAGCAGATCCAGTAAAACATGCATGTTCCGCCATAGCAATAGATGTAGAATCAAAATCGGAATACACCATTTTTGCTGCAGTAATCATTGTACCACCAGATGCAATCATATCATCACGTATTAGCGCCGTGTGACCACGTATTTTTTCTGCAAGTTGTTCTTTCTCATCAGCCTCATGTTCAACTTCGAATAATTTACCGATATAATGTTCATTTCCTTCTTCCTTGTAGGTTGCAGCATGTGCTTTAGGATGATCCCANGGNATCAANTTTCCTTTCACATCTTTATGATCATATTCAGTATCAGCCTCNNGATTATAGACATATGATNGAGAAAGTTCCATCCCTTCAATTTCACCAATCCCACTTCGTTTTTTATCTAGGACAACAACTCTTCCTGAAAATCGGCCGTTAGTTCTTCTATATAATTCTCTTGCAAAAACCATCGCATCTGTAACCCCACCGGCATCAGGTGAAAGAACATACATTTCCTCAAGATTGTCATGTTCTTGAAGTAGTTCACTGATATATTCATTTGTCTGTGTTAAACTTTCAACGTCAATACCTCTTTCTGTAAAATGGCTAATACCAAGATGAGAATGGCCACGAAGCATCGCGATACTGTGAACACCATAATCAGCTGCATTAGCTGCAAGTTCTTTCACGCGAATTCCTTCATGAGGATTTTTCTTATTGTGATCACTTCGAAGATCCAAAAATGGCGTGAGCCAACTAAACCGACCAATATCTCCTTGCTGTAAAAAATCTCGACCGATTCTACTTGAGAGGTGATTAATTTCGGCCTGAGCTATTATTTTTGGTCGTGATTGCACTACATCAGTTAAGAAACCACGCAAAGCATACCCAAACATTTCTAATTCTGGTGCAGATACAACATTATCAGAATGACCATTTGCAAAAACGTCACGAAGNGGTTTGTCAAATGTTCTACAAATAGTGTAGACAGTACGCGCTATGTCATCTAATTCGTTCTCTGATTTTTTCATGTCAAGCGATTCGCCCATAATACCTGGAAAATGCGTTTCAACATATGATGCAAAACGACTTTGAAGCTTTTCAGGTGATAGAGCTTGAATACTTGCAAGTTCCACATANCGTTTTCCTAATTTATTTACCAAAGCACCAAAATGATAATGAAGTGGATCAGCAAAAGCAGGGTTTTCCAATTTTGTCACAATATGAGTGTCACCATGACGTAAAAGATGTTGAATTGTTTCCATNTCATGCCCATCAGGNGATTCAATATTCCAATTTAAATTACCNTTTGAATACGTAACTAATTTTGAATTTAATTTTACAACACGTGTACTATACTGATGATCACCTCTTGCAGCTTTGAAAATATCATCCCTATGCGATCTTGAAACGTCAGAATCTCCTGCAAGTAACACGAGACGACCTTCGAGATTAGAACTACTCATACTTCAATGAATACAATTTTCCTTTTTAACCATTTAGATACTTAAGACTATACTACTCCAATTCTGGCCATTTTATTTTAAGTAAGATTATGTAGATGATGCATAACGAACCGGTAACGAGAAATAACGTTTTAAGTAATCCAAGGAAAAAAAGTACTGCTGCCACGCTAAGATAGACAAACCGTCCCACATTTAAGAAAAATTCACGTGCACGCCAAAAACCAAGATCAACTTTCTTCACGTCCATCGCAATTGCAAAACGAATTGGGTTACTTATTTGATAGACAATTGTAAACAATCCAACCATGATTAGCCATTGCCTAGGCGTTTCTATAAATCCAAGTGATACTATAAATATCCCCATTAACATCAACAAAAATAAAAAGTATCCTAACCTTTTCTGTGTTTTATCGGACCGTAACGCTAACACGACACCGATAAGTAACCCGATAAGTGCTATGTAACTCGCAAATGCACCAAACGACGTTTCTTTACTATAGAAGAATACTGTAAATGTTGGAATGATCACAAATGTTACGAAATGTAACGCTCCTTCAATCATGGAAATTGTTTTAAGTTTTTTGTATTGGTGTACAGCCTTTATAAAATTGCTTTCAACTCGTTCCTTAGGAGCATAGTATAACGTGAACAATGCGGAACAGAAATATCCACTTGCAACAATGGTAAAGATCGTTGTATACCCGTAATCTCGAAGAAGAAATCCAGCAATCAAAGGAGATATAACACCCGTGATTCCACCTAGCAGAAAATAGAGAGAAGAATCTGTTGCATTCGTTTTATTCTTGGATGATTTGTAAAAAAGATAGTTAATCGGCTGCCA
>NZBO01000008.1 GCA_002686315.1 archaeon
TGTAGCCGAAACGACAAACGATATGTGTCATTCCGAAACAGACACTACATCCCCAACCGTGGATGTCATGGACAACAGATACATTTCCTGATCCACTACAAGGGTGAACATGTAGGGATCATTTCAGGTGCCTCTTCTGTCTATGCCGTGGGTGAAAGAGACAAGTTCTTCAACATCCCACAGGACAAGACGATCAAGCAGAAGAGATACCTTCCGGCAATCATCAACAATGTCGTGTTTCGATTAGAGTGTCATGAGAAAAACTTGGGAACCAGAGTATTGGCCAAGTTCAGAAGAGTCAGCGCCCAACTATGGAAATCCCTGTATGGTGTGGATGTGATTGGATTTGAAACCTTCGTCATTGAAAACGAAAGAAGAAAAGGCTCGATGTACAAAGCCGACAATTGGACGTATCTGGGTGAGACGAAGGGATCGACAAAGACCCATAGTGGATTGCTGAACAAGTCTGAAAGGAAGGATACAGAAATCAAAATGATCTTTGCAGTCAAGACAAAAAAGAATCTCCCTACCACTGACTATGTGTCTTCATGGAGAGCATCTACCGAAGAAGAAAAACAGAGAGCAAAAACCATAGCCACAATGAAAAAGAGGCTTATAG
The DNA here is from genome assembly GCA_002686315.1 of archaeon. GTDB lineage: Archaea > Nanobdellota > Nanobdellia > Woesearchaeales > GW2011-AR9 > UBA11998. The sequence continues at coordinate 620 of NZBO01000008.1, forward strand.
GGAAGATGTTCTAATATGGTCTCTCCATTCCTTCCACGCCCCACCCANCATTCAGGTAGAGACCACCCCGCCTTCAGTGCCTACGGTCGTCCGGGGGACCGGTTTGAGAACATTGGCCCCGGAGTCGATGAGTTCCATGAACGTACTGGTGAGGGATCAACTACGTGGGACCTCTGTGTAAACTGTGCTCCAGACGAGTCTGGGCGACCCAGTCAAAACTTCACCGATTCGTACCAGAACCTACAGCATTCCGGGGCGACCACGCCGTCCTTCGATAGAGAAGGAGGCGAGCCCTACTACGGTCCAGCCCCTGGTGGTGGCGTCGTCGCGCCTTTGCCGTACTTCAGCAGGGACGAGGAGGGCAGGGTTGATAGTGCAGAACTACATTGCTCTGAGTGTGGTACTGGNATCATCCACGAGGGTGGAACGGACCCGTCGGGAGCGAGTTATCCGAGCACAGAACACGTAGACGGTCGTCTAGCGAGCCCACAGTGGCTGCATAGGTAGGAGAGTTAACTAAATGCCAATAGGACCTGATACAGACCGACGGGGCAGTGATCGCCCGGAGCGTAGTGGCAGCGTTCGGTGCCTATTCCAAAATCGGTCGATTTAGATGGAGTTATGCAGAATATTGTTAATGGTATTCTCGAATTACAGCTAACCATAGATGATGGTGAGTGATTGTATGATGATGTACCCGGAAGCAACTGGGGCGTATTTATGTGAGGCATTCACTAGGCACATTGACAGGGATGGCGTTTCAACAATACTTGAACTTGGCTCTCGTAACGGAATGGATGCTTTAGCTTTGGCGGACTATTATGATGCTAATGTTTACGCATTTGAGTGTCGTCCTGATGCTATTAGCGAATGCGAATTCAACACTAGAGATGATCCTCGTATTTCTGTCATAGGGAAGGCTGTATGGAATGAAGATAGCCAGATAGAGTTCTATCCGGTGGTAAATGGTAATGACGGTGCGTCATCGTGCTTTATAGCTAATTCCGATTACCCGTATGAAAGGTATGAACAAGAATTTATTACTGTTGATGCTATAAGATTGGATAGGTGGTTGGCAAACTGTGGGGTTGAAGTTGATATGGTTTGCATGGATCTTCAAGGAGCAGAGTGTGCCGCCATGTTGGGTATGGGTGATTATTTAAGTGATGTTAAATATGTCATATCTGAGGTGCAAAAAAATCCACTGTATAAAGATACACCTTTGATGGGTGATCTGGAGTCATTGTTGGCTGGGCATCAGTTATATTTTAAAGAGTATGTCCCTGTAAATGATTGGTTTGGCGATGCGTTGTTTGTTAGCGTGTTTTATGAGGAATAGAAATGAGTGATGAGGTTGAGGTTATAAATGTCACTCGTAAGGAGAGATGGCTTATTATGCGTGCGCTTGTAAGGCTGGCATCTAGCGATGGAAATGTTCGTCTGTCAATTGACGCTCGCAGATTGTTGGAAAAATGGAGGGGGATGGTTAGGTGAGTACTTGTAAAGATAATTGTTTAGAGGATGCATTGAATAAGTTGGTTGGTATGTATCGCTCATCGCATTCTGAGGATGAGGATTTAGATGCGGATAGGAATATTGAGGCCGATTCGATTTTATGGGCTATTGATGAAATTTGGATGCTTAGGAATGAGAATAGGGAATTGCGAATTTACACTTGGGCGTTTCGGGGGGGCGTTTGATTATGAATTGGTATACGGTAGTGACCCATTTTCAGGAAGAGGGGCAGGAAGAGGCTGACAGGCGGTTTGAGAGCATTGTGGACACCATTTGTGGGTGTTCTATAGGTGGTGAATGCGATATAATAGCTGCCATGTCGCCCGGACATAAGGTTTTGCAGTTAGGAGACCACATCTCAAGTAGTGATTTTGAGTAGATATGGTGATATAATATAGTATGTCTTTTTATAGGAGGAGACTTTTTTGAATGATTCTGATGGTTCATCAAAGAGGGGTTACGTTTCTGCAAACTTAGAGGCTGCTGAAATTCATAAAAACGAGGCTGAGGCTGAGAGGTCGATTGCTGAGGCTAGGAAGGCATCTGCTGAGGCTAGGAAGGCATCTGCTGAGGCTGAGGAGTGTGAATTAGATGTTCGCTCTGCTTCTATTAAGGTTAGGAAGGCTGAGCGCGAGGAGCGCGACTTGTTGGCGGGAGATGAGTATTATCATATTTATAGGTTCATTGGCCATGTTGACGGTTCCAGTGTTGAAAAGTGTATGTCTAAACTTACTCAGTGGTCTAGACTTAACCCGGGTTGCGACATTGAGGTTATTTTTCATTCTCCCGGTGGCGCTGTTATCGCCGGGTTGGCGTTGTTTGATTTCTTAAGGTCCTTGTCTGATTCAGGACATAAGATCACTACTGGTGCGACTGGTATGGCTGCTTCAATGGGAGGGATTCTTATCCAGTCTGGCGATCATCGCTGGATGTCTGCTGAGGCTTGGTATATGATTCATCGTGCCGCTTTTGGCGCTGCAGGTAAGGTCTATGAAATTGAAGACGAAGTTGAGTGGGTGAAACGAATAGAAAAGCGCATTATTAAAATCTTTTCGTCCCGCTCTACATTGACGCCTAGAAGGATTAAGCGTAACTGGGATCGCAAGGATTGGTGGCTGGATAGTGACCAATGTTTAGAAATGGGTTTGGTTGATGAGGTTCGTGGAAAGAGTGTATTAATTACTGATGACTGAAGATGTTATTGAATCTGATGACAGACTGTCGCTGATTGACAAACTAGAGCTTGTTGATCAGGTTGGAATGTATCACATAAAAGGATACTCTGTGCCTGAGATTTCTTCCCTTATGGATGTGGATAAGTCTGAGGTAAGAGAAATGATTGATGAGTATAGGCTTATCTTGAATAGGCAGGCTGAGTCTGATCCATATTTTCTTGAACGGGTTCAGTTGAATACGATTAAGGCATTAAACGAGTTTGATGAGATTGGCAAGGAGTCTTGGGAGACTGTAAGTATTGCTACTGACCACGGTATGGTTAGTGCTAGAATTCAGGCATTAAAGTTATGCACTGAAGTGGCACATAAAAAAGCTCAGCTGCATCAGCTAATGAATAACAATCAAACTGATGTTGAGTATGTTGCCAGAATGCAGAGAGCTGAATCTGTAAACGCATTATTGTCTAAAATCGTTAGAGATGTTATCGCTCAATACCCAGATATTCGAGATAAAGTCCAGAGAGATTTGGCTGAAGCTTTTGAGGTTTTAGATGATGGCGTTATCGACATGACAGATGACAAGACGCTGGAAGCCACGTATGTAGATGAGGTACCAAATAATGTCGAATCCTCTTAAATGCGCCCGTGTGGGGTGTATGTTGAAGGAACCGTTTGGGGAGTGGGTGGTTGTGTATGAGTGATTACATGGGTCTCAATTTGGACTTTAAGGATTTCGATAGGCTTTTGAATCAAGATGAGCTTGTCGAGGAGCCTGTGTCTCTGGATGTCTTTGTTGAAGATAAGCATTTTCTTAATTTACCTCCTCTTTCCGATATACAAACCGAAATCGTAAAACAGAGCACACAAATTTTTAAAGAAGATACTCTTCAAAAATATATGGGAGATGATGCTGGATCCGACTACTATAACAAATACACTCAGAATGAAGTTATATGTCAACTTGGGAAGGGATCTGGAAAGGATCATTGCTCTAGAATAGCGTTGGCTAGAACTGTTTATCTTTTGCATTGTTTGCGCGATCCGATTGGTTATTACGGGAAGGCTACTGGTGTGTACATTGATTTGCTTAATCTAGCCGTCAATGCACAGCAGGCGCAGAGAGTATTCTTTGAGCCATTAAAAAATCTCCTCCTGTCCAGTCCATATTTTAATGAGGTTGGTTTTGAACCGCGTGTTAGTGAAATATTTTTCTTCTCTAGGCCTGTTCGCTGTTTCTCTGGACACTCTGAGTCTGAGGGTTGGGAAGGATATGAGGTTCTATCTGTTGTTTTGGATGAGATTTCTGCCTTTAAAACAGACTCTGAACTTAAAGGAGATCTCAGATCGAAAGGATCTGCATCTGCTATATATAATATGAGTAAGCTTTCTGTCATGTCAAGATTCCCTGAGGTAGGTAAAGTTATTCTACTTTCGTTCCCTAGATATAAGGGTGATTTTATTCAGCAGAGGTATAGCTCTGCAGTCGATAAGAATGAACCTAAGACTTGGTATATTAAAGCTTCTACTTGGGATGTAAATCCAACTATTGAGCGGCATCAATTGGAGTCTGAATACATTCGTAATCCAATTGAGGCTAGGGCTAGGTTTGAATGTGAGCCTCCCTCAATGGAAGATGCGTATTTCAGGGATGCTGATTTGGTTAGAAATGCTTTTACTTATCACGACGATCCAATTGACGAGGATGGTGCATTTAAGCCTTGGTTTAATTCTGAGGACGGCAAGGTTAGGTATATGCATATAGACTTAGGACTCAAGCGTGACCGCGCTGCTTTATGTATGGTCCATGGTGGAGGCTTTACTGAGATTAAAACATCTATGGGCACTGAACTTTTACCTGTTGTTAATGTTGATCTTGTTTATTATTGGGAAGCCATTCCAGGTCAAGAAATTAATTTCTCTTCCGTTAGGCAGATGATAATTGATTTGAGTAGAAAGTTTGATGTGGCCTCCGTGACATTTGATCAATGGCAGTCTGTGGATATGGTTCAAACCTTGAGGAGTCTTGGTGTCAATGCTGACTTTCATAGTGTTAAGAAGACTGATTATGACACCTTAATGACAGCTATTTATGATAAAAGGTTGCGGGGGTATTGGAATGAAATTTTGGTTGAGGATGAACTATTGAAATTGCGTTTGCTTAATAACGCCAAAATTGACCACCCAACCAAGGGTACAAAAGACTTGGCTGATGCTTTGGCTGGAGCTGTTTTTGCATGTGCTAAAAACATTTCACATGACACTGAGATTGAAATCGAAGTAGTAACCACCGCCGGAATTAACGAAAAATACGAGCATGAAAAAGACATGGCTGATGTCCTAATGGCTAGTCCTGACAATCACGAATGGACCTCAGTAAATTCCCAAACAAAAATTATGCCAGATGAGTTGCGAGACTGGCTTGGGATCGTATAACAAAAACTCGTTAAAAATGTGCACTCAATTTGCTGAAACATTTAGTCAATTCCCCCGGGTGTGTAAATTTACAAATTCCTGATCGGGTTTGTAAATTTTGATGAGCTTCGGTTTTTTCTGGTGTAGTTCATGGATGGTATTCTACACGGTATGACCCTCGGTATCGTTGACGAAATCAAAACAATCTAAGTGACCCTTTCTTCGAGATTTTGCCGCTTTGGAGAATTTTTTTTCGGTCGTACACTATGAGTAATAGTGGAGCGGCTATACTGGAGAGTGCTGGGGATGGCTGCGCCCATAACCGGTTAGTCATTATTAAACAAAAAAATGGAGATTAATGATATGTCTATTGTAAAGGCAGAAGCACTTCCAGAGATCACTAGAGAGGGCAGTTCCTCAGAGCTAGTTCTTGAGATTAGGGAATGCCTTAAGGATTCGATTCTTACTGGTGATGCTTATAAAATTAACGAGTTGCATGACGATAAGACATTCAACAACATGCAGCAGAGAATCAGAACTCAGGCTAAAAAGCTTGGCACAAACGTTACGATTCGCAGGGTTAAGAGTGAGGATACTCTTTACTTTGCTGCTGTCAATGATGTTAAGTCTGCAGCTAAATCTGTCTCGGACGATAAGGATAACATATTGGGTAGCTAACCTATCCTGTTCGGTTTCGGGACGTAATTTAATAAAGCGATATCATAAGGGCGGGGCCTAAAAACCCCGCCCTTATGGTTTATAAGGAGACGTATCTATGAATCAGTTTAGTATTGATGTTGAATACGAAAGCAAATACGGTAGAGGATCTCAAGCTAGAGCTGTTGTCCAGTCAATATCTAAATGGGCGGAGCAGGGCTAGTGATGAAGTATGAAGACTATATTGGCACAGAGTGTCCTAGATGTTTAGAAATAATGAAAACATATCCTGCATTGAGTCGATCTGATAACAGTACGTATATTTGCAGTCCATGTGGAACGCATGAAGCTCTTGAAGATTTTTCTGGAGTTGGTGCTATTGATAAGGATCTGTGGCCGCATATTAGGCGTGCAGATAGAGGGATTTCTGGCGTAGTGGCATCGATTCAGGATTTCTTTAAAAGCATAATGTCAGATACAACAAGTAAGGGAGATAAGTAATGTCCATTGACGTAACACAGTCAGGTGCATCATTTGATGTGAAAATTGATCATCAGGATCTTGCAAGTAGTCTTGCTCCATATTTAGCGGAGGCCCTTAGTGATTCAGTTGCGGAGGTAGTTAATGAGCGTATTGATGAACAGATTCAATACTATATAGACTATCAGATGGATTTCGCTTCAATAGTTAAAGACTATGTGGATGTGGAGGACGAGGTGTTTCGCCTTCTTGAAGGTGTTGGAGGTGATCTACTTTGTAGAACAGGACAGGCATTCAAAGGGGCTATTGAAAGCGTATTCATTTATCATCTCAATATTGATGATCTTATTAGAGACAACCTGGTTGAGTCTGGTAAGCAAATTATGGTTAGTTTTGAGATTGTTAATAAATGTACCCCTTCTCCTACCCCTATTCCTGTTGAGTCAACTAATGAGAAGTCTATCTCTGGATTCCGACCATGAGGAATAAAGAACAGGAGGGAGAACGTGATGGCTGAAGTAACGAGTGGTAGTAATCTGACGATCATTATTTTGGAGGACTATGAGGCTAATGCGTTGGC
>NZBO01000009.1 GCA_002686315.1 archaeon
AGATTCAGTTAATGCTCTCTCTAATGCAGTATACCCATCTACTTTTTTCGCGAGTGTTGTTCCTGCAGCTATAAACGGTGCCGAAGCAGCTAAACCAGTAGCGCCTCCTCCAACGACGCCGAGAGCAGTCGTTGCGACAGATCCTATCACGGAAATGCCTGCTTGTGCTAACCCTGCGACTGGAGCCCATAAGTATGAAACAGCATTCAAATATTCTGCTGCATTAGTACCCCATTCCGCCATTTGGTCGTACCCTAACGCTAATCCTGCAAGTCCCCCAACAACGGCTCCCCCCCTTATCAACGTTCGTGGAAATCTTGATGGCGCAGCGCCAAAACTTCTTACTTTTCCATGATAGCGAGATGTGTTCCGCAAGATTTCAGCAACTTCTCGTAAAGGTTCTTGGTATTCATCATTCACAGTTACGGTTAAACTCTGCAATCCGCCTTTCTTAGATGCATCATCATGAATAGCGTTAAGGATTGCAGTAAAATGTTTCCTTGCTTGTTGTGGGTTTTCTAATGTATCAGGATTTATCGAAATAGAATAATGTAATTCTTTTGGTCTAGCCGGATCATAAGTACATTCAATTCCTAGTTTTTGTAATTTTGCCATGTGTTTCAACTAAAGGAGTTATTTATAAGCGTTGTGGATTGTTGTTCCTTGGAGGTAGCACTGAGTTGGTAAGGCGGAGAATTTGTAAGGAAGTCGCCTCTTCCATAAACTGTTGCATACTCTCCACAATAATAAGGTTTATAAAAATTCGTGGAAATGAGGTCGTATGATGTCAAAATTGAGTGTTCCACAAAAAATTCTCCTTATCACGCTTTATGCGCTCATTGTGTTAATGATCTTTTTTTCGTTCAATGCAACCAAGAATCTTGGACAGAGCGGGTTTGAGCAATGTATCCAAAGTAAGTGTGAGGAGAAAGGACAACAATTCTGTGAGAAATTCAGAGAGATACGAAACTGTTGTCTTGGAGCGGGTGGTCTATTGGCAACTTCAGGATGCACTTTTATGTAACAAAACGTTTTAGTTGACTTTCAAGACAATAAAACTATTCTCAGCTTGATGAACTGGTGTGAGTAAATTTGATGCCATGATTTCATTATATCGTTGTTGCAATATTTGTTGTGTATCATTTCGTTTAAAATGAGCCTCGAAATATTTAAGATCCATACGAGGGTTCACAACAAGAAATTCATAATTTTCGTCACGTAAAAAGGTATGAAGATCTTGTATACTAGTATCTAGGATTGAACTTCGAGCATCAACAACATTTTGGCACCATTGACAACTAAACGCACCGTACCCAATTGTAAGTTTGTCTCGTGGTGCGTAAAGAAATACTTTTGTGTTTCGTGGAATTGAATTAAACCATTCTCCGTACTGAAAAGGTTCTTGAGGTGTAGTAAACGAGCCTGACGTTGGCCAAAGAGACGTATTTAATTCATATTTTGGGATAAATGATGTCATGATGATTCCCATTATAATAAGAAAAATCACCGCTACTTGAACTATTTTTTTCTTTGAAAAAAATTTTGTAACAAAATAAACTCCTTCCGTTGCAAGAAGTGCTATTGGAATTGCCATAAGCATCCACACTCGAAACGGCCCTCTTGCAACAGAGATTGGAAATGTCTGGCCATTCACACCCCAGAACGTGAAAATAAGCCAAAATAGAGCAATGACGCGCCACGAATTTTTAGTAGTAACTATTGAAGATTTATATTTCCATAAAATGTAGATGACGCCAATTAGAACCAAAATAGAGATAATTACACCGATACCAATTGGATTATTGATCTGGTTCTGTCCACTTGCATAGAAAAAATCACTAAATGTATAAGCACGAGATCCAGTACCGCCCGCCCTTGTTATTGTTTGGAAAAAGGAAATAATAAATTGAGTTATGCTAAATCCATCTGAACCTGACAACACTAACGTCTCACCTGCGTGTGTTGCGCCACCACCATAATACGCAACAAATTTGCTAAAGGAATATTTTGCAATCATTGCACCCCACCAAAAAAAAGAAAGAATGATGCCGCCACTAAGCGCACCAAACTCATATCGTGGAAATGTCTTGGTAAGTGCCCAGATTATCACAATATAAAGTAAAATGAGGGTTGATAATTTTATTGGTTGCGAGACATTTTGTGTAACCCAGATACTAGCAATAATAATTAATGCGACAATTGTCCATCGCTTATCATCTCGTATTTTAATGAGAGCATACATGGCAGGGAAAAAAAGTGTAATAACCAGTGAATGGGCCCAGATGAAATGACTTAAGTAGGAGGGAATAGCGGCAAGGATAAACGTTGCAAAAAGCGCTTTTCCACGATCTTTGATTAGTAGGGTTGCAAAAAGGTAGAAAAACACAAATCCAAGGGAAATTATAAGTGCGTTGAAAAATTTTAAAACCCATGGTAAATCAGGGGCTGTTTGATGTAAAATTCCCATCATAACATCATATGCTGGAGGATAAATGTCAATATAGGAAAGAAGAAAATCTATCTCTTTTGGGACATTTTCTAAAGGGGGATCATACGCAGTTTTTTCTAACGCAACATATTTTACTCCAACAGAATGTCCCCACGGGTCTTCATTTTCAAGGTATGGATAATTAAATGCACCAGAGGCATAAACAAATAGTGAACCGAGCATCAAAAGAATGGCAACAAAAAGAAAGAGATCTGATTTTCGAAGAGATAGTTTTTTCCGTAGAACAACACGCCATTCACTCTTATTTTTTTTCGTTATATATCTTACAAGATCAAAACTAGGTTTAAGAAGACTTGCGACCAGAAAAATACGCCAATCTAAAATAACATGGAAAAAATTAAGGATTACCGAAAAGATAGGAAAGACGCCTAAACCTAATCCAATGTTAAGACAAAATCTCTCATAGACACTAGGGGCACGTGTTTTAACAAAAGAGGTAAGAGTATATCCAAAACCCCACAGATAGACGAAAAAAAGTAGAATTGTGATGTAACTAACCATGGGTTCCTCAGGAACAAAGGAGTATTTAAATTTATGTGTGACAAGAAGATAATTTTGGAACTTAGAAAAGGCTTACGTTGACCATTCTTGGTATCTACCTGTATACTTACAGTTTAATTATCATCGCTTGACCTGTTCGTAAAACGAGAATCTCTTCCTTCTTATCTTTAAAAAAATCATCCAGTGCTTTTTTTTCAGCTTTTTCATACCCTTTGAAGCCGTAATCATCAAAGATGATGACACCTCCTTTAACAAGTCTTGAATAAAAGAAATTGAGGGAATCTACTGTTGCATCGTAGATATCAACATCTATATGAACAAAACAAAAAGTGAGATTTTCAAGTCCTTCAAATGTGTTTGGAATAAAACCTTTATGTAAAGAACAATTTGGAAATAGCGATAAATAATCTNAAACAGCTTCAAATGAAACATCATTAAAATCACCTGGTTTGTGTTTATCTCTTTCAAGATTGACGTCTGTTGGCATTCCTTCAAAACTGTCAAAAACATGAAGTTTCTTTGAAGACAATTTAGAATCTAATGTCTTCGCTATCAAATATGCAGTACCTCCTTTATATGCNCCTGCCTCTGCCACGCTACCTTCAAGATGAGAACATTGAAGAACCATCTGGCGAATGACATAACATCGATCTTCTGTTACAAGTGTTCGATGACGGATTTTATCATAAATCTCCTTAAATTGTGATTCGAAATAGGGTGCATAGACTTTGTAAGCATAAGGAGGACACGCAACATAATTACTATCTGTAACAAGTTTACGTAAGTCATAACCGATCTTTCGAAATATTTTTTGTATAGTCGTTATTAAAAACCATCTTAAACTCATATCATCAACACCTACTTTGTAATTTGGACATTTTTTTAAAATGCTGAAGGGAAGAAACTAAATAAGTATTATTAATCTTTCTATATTAAAGAGTACATTTTATGTCGATGCATCCTTTTCATAATGAATAAGGTTTATTCCATAAAATGTTCTTTCCTCAATTATCATAAATCTTTGGTCTAGTAAATCTTTATAATAAGAATTTGTGTTTCGTGAAAGGAGAAGCCAAAATCTATCAACTTCGGTTAGCCTATCAAACAAATTTGTATCAGAGATGGATGCTTTTTTTCGTTTGGCTGGAGTCCATGTAAGCGGGAGCTGTCTTCCTTCACCATAATAATTAGCTAAAAATTCACTTGATTTTCCACCTCTGTCAAGCAAGATCAAAGGATCAACCTCATTTTCGATAATGTACCCCATCGCTTCTCTCCATTGAGGTTTGGTTGGTTCGTGAAAATAGACTGAGAGGCCGATAAAATTAACCATAATAAAAAATCCCATACAAACATAAAAAATTCGCTTGAAGGATGTCAATTTAATACTACTTACAAAAAGTATAAGGAAGGGATAGAAGAAAAGAGAATGACGTATTAGTGCAAACGAGTGTGTAATTGGGTTACGCATACCTATGGTTGGTAGGGGGTTAAAAATAAGATAAAGAAGGACAAAACTTGCTATAAGTAAAAACCCCCCATAGAACCACTGAGGGGTTTTTTGAAGAAATAACGTTATTTTTTTTTTTTGTAACAGAAAAATACTTGCAACAAAAAAAATTGTCAGAACAGGTATAAGCCAAATGAAAGTCCCTAAATTTGCTAGAAAGAGCGGGAGACCTATAGAAACAAATCTGGCAGATGCTCCTTTCATTGAAGTTGCTAATTGTGTTTGTATTATGGGAAAAAGAGGAATACAAAAAACAAAGATAACAAAGTTTAAAGAGATCCATTTCCTGAAAGAAAAATTGTTCCAAAGAATGTAAATAGTTAGTAAAAGGACAAACGGAGCTGCAAGATAGTTAACATAAAAAGCAAGGATTGTAGAAATAATATAAAGAATAGCAAAAAAGTGAGATTTTAAATGAACTAGTTTCACCGTCGAATACGTCATAAGAAGGCTCAAAAAACCATATAGTGCAAATATTCTGGCTTCTTGTGCATAAACAACGTCAATTAAAGAAACTGCAAAAAGAGTTGCTGCAATGAGGCCTGTTTTCGCATCACGTATTTCTCTGCCAATCAAAAAAATCATAACAAGTGAAAGAAGACTAAAGAAAACTGAAGGAAGGCGAACTGATAATTCACTTGTTCCAAAAAGCCCAATCCAGTAACGAAGAAAATAGTGATATCCAAATGGCGTTCCTTCTGTTGTAATCACATCTGCGATGACGGTATGACTTGTGGCAATCGATATTGAGTACGTTTCATCGACCCACAGACTTTCAGTTACAAGACCAGTAAGTCGCAGAGTTAATGCAAGCGCAAAAATAAGTACAAAAAGAATGAATATTGTTCGCCTTTTCACACAATTTTTGGAAGGAAACATATTATAAAGATTATGGAATTCTCACTCAGAGAGTATGAAGGAAGAAGATCAAAATGAAACGAGAGAGAAGGCAAAATGGCCACGTTTGATTCTTTTACTTCTAGGTATTAGTATTTTCATCATGTTTCTTAAAAATGTTCCTTTAGGAGAGGTATGGTCCATTTTAACAATTTTGAATACAAATGTAATTCTTATTATCATGTCCCTTACAGTTATTAGTATTCTTTTCAAAGCATGGAGATGGAAATATCTCGTTAAAAAAACGATGAAAACAGATATATCTACTTTTTTTTCATTCAACTCAGTCATTGCAGGTGTCGCAGCAGGAAGTCTTTTCCCAGGTAGGATTGATGTTGCAAAACCACTTCTCTTAAAAAAAAGATACTACACAAAACTAACAGAGGGATTTTCACTTTTGTTTGTAGAAAGGGTGTTTGATCTTATTAGCATTATCTTTATTTTCGGCATATCAGGATTATTTGTCAAAAATTTGTCTTACAAAATCACTCCTGTCTTGTTTATTTTCCCCCTTTTTTTACTTATTTTTCTTGTTGGGTTTCTTAGAGAACCGGGAAGATATGGTCGCTTATTCGAAAAAATAGTGTCGTTTATTCCTCTTTCTGGGAACATACAAACGAAAATAATTTCTTTTGCAAGAAGGTTTATTAACGTATCACTCGAGACAAAACGTCAAAAAATATTTTACGGAACTTTCATGTTGTCGTTTCTGTCAGGGCTATTTGAAGTGATACGTCTTTACTATGTCTTAACATACTTTGGAATTTCAATAAGCCTTCCCATGACGGGTGTCATTTTCGCCGTTGTTGTTATTGTAAGTGTTCTTAGTTTAATCCCTGGCGGTATTGGTGTAAATGAATTATCAGCAGCAGGGATGATTCTTCTTTTCACACCAGGTTCAAACTCTGTTATTGTGACAAGTGCTGTTCTTTTAAATAGATTTTTTGCATATTATATTTTAATAATCATTGGAAGTATCAGTTTAATGATCTTTAAAAACAAAAAAAAGACGATGATAAAAGATGACTAGAACACAACCTTTTTAAAAAAAGAAATGGCCATAAAAACATGCAAAAGCTCTCCGTAATCATTCCGTGTTACAATGAAGAAGATAGTATCTCTCAGTTACATGATCTTCTAATACCGGAAATACAGGTATTACAATCACAATATGAAATTGAACTTATTTTTGTTGATGATGGGAGTAAAGATGCAACGAACAAATTATTACAACAACGATTTGGATCATACGAATTTGTCAAAATTGTGACACATCTTAAAAATACTAATTTAGGTGGCGCACTTCGCACAGGCATCAAAAATTCAACAGGTCACCTTATCGCAATGCTTGATAGTGATTGCAGTTACCATCCCCAAATATTGCATCGACTTCTTGCAACACTTGATGAGAAAACAGATATCGTTGGTGCCTCAGGTTTACATCCACAAGGTAATATTGAAGGTGTTTCTGAATATCGAAAAATGTTAAGTCGAACTGTTGCGGGCGGGTATAAAATCTTGCTTTCGCATAAAATTCACTCACCAACGTCAATGATTCGTGTGTATAGAAGAAAAGTGCTCGAGAACGTAACTTTCCATTCAAATGATTTTATGGCAGTTACTGAATTATTAGCAAAATCATTACTTCAAGGATACAAGTTTAAAGAGATTCCTGCTATAAATCGTCGCCGTAATTTTGGCACGTCAAAACTGAACGTGAGAAAAGAAACGAAAAATCATCTTATTTTATGGAAACGTATCGCAGCATATAGATTTTTCAAGAGGAAATTTTAACATGATTGGTCAACATTGTCAAGTACACGAAACAGCGATTGTTTCATCATCAGCATCCTTGGGAGATAATTGTATCGTAGGAGCATATACCACAATTCATGATAACGTTCAGATAGGGGAAGGAAGTATTATTGAGAATAATGCCACAATTGGTCACCCTCTTGGTAATTGGTTTGAGGAAGAAGGATATGTAAATCCTGTAACAAAAATTGGAAAAAAATGTATTATTCGTACGAATTCTGTCGTTTATTGTGGAGTACAATTTGAAGATAATGTTGAAACGGGAACAAATGTTATTGTTCGTGAATATACTGCTGTTGGTTCCAGAACATTTATCAGTACATTGGCACAAATCCAAAATAGAATAAAGATTGGGAGAAATGTAAATATTCGAACTAACGCACACATTACTGCAAATATGGTTATTGAAGATAACGTTTTTGTAGGAGCTGGAGTTGTAACAACAAACGACAATAAAATGCTTCGACAAGAAGATGTTCGTAGAGGTGAAAAGACAGTGTTGCAGGGTGCTGTGCTACGAGAAGGTTGTAGAATTGGAAGCGGCACTATTATTCTTCCAGGAAAAGAGGTTGGATCCCAGGCCATAATTGCGGCAGGATCGATTATTCGAAAAAATATTCCTGGATATTGTATTGCATCCGGTAATCCTGCGATAGTTATTCGAGAAATTCAAAAAGAGAGGAAAGAATTATGATTACGATTGGTGTTGACATTGAATCAGTCACACGGTTCAGGAATATTCCATTGAATGAGAACAAGGAATTTTACGAACGCGTTTTCACTCAGAAGGAGATTGCTTATTGTACAAGTAAAGCGAGCCCAGCTCAGCATTTCGCGTCACGATTTTGTGCAAAGGAAGCGTGTGTGAAAGCATTACTTCAACATGATCCAACATGGAAACTGGATCTCAAACACATCGAAGTACGTAATGATAAACATGGCAGGCCATCCATCAAAGTTGTAGAGAACACAGATATCGAATTGGCAATAAGTATGTCACATTCCCTGGATACAGCTATCGCGACAGTGCTTGCAACGAGAGGAAAAAAATGAATCATGACCAAAATGAGAAGATTAATCAGATAGTGTGTGATGTGTTTCACATAACGGAGATTGCGGAAAAAGACAATCCTGATACAATTGCCACATGGGATTCGATATCCCATTTACAACTAATTACAGATTTAGAAAAAGGATTTAATATACACTTTTCTGTTGATGACATTACAAAAATGCAAACGATTGGGATGATCAAACAGATTGTGGATTCTTATATACATAACTAAAAATGAATTGTATTGAAGATCTATTTAGGGATAGCAAACATTTGGACAAAAAATTGATTTTAGGAAAATCAGAATCAATTACGTATCGGCAGATGTATACAATGATTACGCAAGTAGCATCAATGATACAATCTAAAGGTGCAAAGAAAGGAGAGAAAGTAGTGGTACTGGCTAACAATTCTATTTTTTTTATTGCAGCATATTGTGGTACTATTCTTGCTGGTAATGTCTGTGTACCTCTTGATACACGGACAACACCAGAGAAGCTACAAAAAACTTTGCAAGAAACAAGTACATCTATTATCTTTGTAGAAGAGACGCTACAACGGAAGGTGCCAGATAAATTGAAGCATATTACTTATACACAGCAAGATATCTCGGAACATAACTCAACAATGTATACAAAACCAATTATCAACGAAAAAGAAGATGTTGCTGTTATCCTTTTTACATCTGGTTCAGAGGGAAAACGGAAAGGAGTGATGTTAACACACCAAAACATCATTGCAAACACAAATTCCATCATTGAATATTTATCACTTACAAAAAAAGACATTATGGAAACAGTACTTCCATTCTATTATTGCTATGGTACCTCGCTTTTACACACACATATTAAGGTAGGGGGAAGTTTGGTCTTAAACAACAAATTTATGTTTCCTGGCACTGTTATTGAAGATATTAATAATTATAATTGCACGGGTTTTGCAGGAGTCCCAAGCACATTCCAAATTCTCTTAAAACGAGCCGGTTTTGGTGATATCCCTCTTCCTTCGTTACGATATATGACACAGGCAGGAGGAAAACTACCTGAAACTTTTTTGAAACAATTACGAGAGAAATTACCAAGAACAGAATTAATTGTAATGTATGGCCAAACGGAAGCGACAGCGAGATTATCATACCTTCCATCAACACACCTTGAGACTAAACTGAACTCAATTGGTAAAGGGATTCCTGGGGTGACTCTACGTGTAGTTGATAAATTAGGAAATGACGTAGCTACAGGAGAAGTTGGAGAAATTGTTGCCTCTGGAGACAATATAATGAAAGGATATTTTAATGATCCTGAAGCAACATCACGTGTTCTTGAAAAAGGCATTTTGAAGACTGGCGATCTTGGTACGATTGATGAGGAAGGATATATTTATGTCATTGCGAGAGAAAAACATCTCATTAAATCTGGTGGCAATCGCGTATCACCTAAAGAAATTGAAAATATTCTTGTCCAATCGCCACATATAATTGCAGCAGCAGTAACAGGGAAACAAGACGACATCTTAGGTGAAGCAATTATTGCCTATGTTGTCTTAAAAAAACGGGATGAACTTATGGAAGAAGATGTGAAAAGTCTTTGTCGGGAACATCTCGAATGTTATAAAATACCTCGACAAGTTATTTTTGTTGAAAAACTTCCCATGAACAGTTACGGGAAAGTCATGGTACATGAATTGGGACTGGAAAAAAATCACTTTTTCAACAGTCAACTTGATACAAAGAGCAGAACTCCTAAAGTAATGGTTATTCTTGGAACGAGACCAGAAATAATTAAATTGTCTCCATTAGTTCCATATCTTGAGAAGGAATCTAATGTAGTATTAGTTCACACAGGGCAACATTATTCTTACAACATGGATAAACTATTTTTCAAAGAAATCAACATGCAACTTCCTCATTACACATTAAACGTAGGATCTGCCTCTCATGGAGCGCAAACAGGAAAAATGATGGAAGGTATTGAGAATATAGCATTATCTGAGAAACCAGATGCCATTGTAGTGCAAGGAGATACTAACACTACGCTTGCAGGTGCATTAGTCGCATCAAAATTACATATAACCCTAGCACATATCGAATCAGGATCAAGATCGTTCAATCGAACCATGCCAGAAGAGATTAACAGAGTACTGACTGATCAGGTTTCAGATATCCTTTTTGCAAATGATGAAATTTGTCAAGAAAATTTATTGAAGGAAGGTATTTCAACTGAAAAAATCCATCTTGTTGGTAACACGGCATTAGATGCAGTTCGCTCCAATATTGGACGCGCACAGGAAGAATTGATTGCACCATTCAATCTAACTAAAGAAGGATATGTGCTGCTGACATGCCATCGTGCTGGTACCACTGATAATAAAGACCATCTCATTAATATTGTTGATGCGCTGAATGTCATATCGGAACGTATTCCTATCATTTTTCCAATTCATCCACGAACTAAGAATGCCATAGAAAGATTTGGTCTCCAGTTCTCAGAACGTATTAAGGTAATTGAACCACAGGGATTTCTTACATTGCTTGCATTATTGAAGTATTCCTTATTTGTCATGACTGACTCTGGCGGGGTACAACGGGAAAGTGTCGAGCTTAATGTTCCTTGTCTTGTCTTACGAGACCGTACGGAAGCAGAAGATATTAATAAAGCAGGTAAAACAATTCTCACAACGCGAAAGAAAGAAAAAATAGTTGAAATTGCAATGAGACTTCTAGATGATAAAAGTGAAATAATGAACATCAAACAACGCCACTATCCAGCAAAGTCAGGGGTGGCAGCTTCAATTTCATCTATTCTCATGGACAAAATTCGTTCCGAAAGCAAGTGACAAAAACAAAGTTACTTAAACTTTATAAACCAAATTTTGGCTAAGCATAACATGATTCAAATGGGGAAACCTCTCCTTGGTGAAGAGGAAAAAAAGGCGGTGTTGAAGGTGCTTGAATCAGGAATGCTAGCACAAGGAGATGAAGTGCGAC
This sequence comes from archaeon, assembly GCA_002686315.1. Lineage (GTDB taxonomy): Archaea > Nanobdellota > Nanobdellia > Woesearchaeales > GW2011-AR9 > UBA11998. The sequence continues at coordinate 11,273 of NZBO01000009.1, forward strand.
TATTTGAAGAGGAGTTTGCGTCATTCCTTGGTGTTAAACATGCTATCGCAACATCAAATGGTACAACGGCCTTGCATGCTGCGTTGCTTGGGCATGGAATTGGCGAAGGAGATGAAGTAATCACAACACCATTCTCTTTCATTGCAACTGCAAGTCCTATCTCTGCAGTTAGGGCAACACCTGTCTTTGTAGATATTGACCCCGAGACATTTTGTATTAACCCAGATAGTATTGAAAGTTCTATTACTGATCGCACTAAGGCAATCATTCCCGTTCATCTTTTTGGAAAGCCAGTGGATATGACTTCCATTATGGAAATTGCACAAAAATACAATCTTGTTGTCATCGAAGATGCTGCGCAAGCACATGGGGCACAGCATAATGGAGTATACGTAGGTTCATTTGGAACTGGTTGCTTTTCGTTCTACCCAACCAAAAACATGACTACAGGAGAAGGAGGTATGATTTCCACTAATAACGACCAAGTTGCAGCAACAATTCGAAAAATGATTAATCATGGTTCTGAGAAAAAGTATCATCATAGTTGTATTGGTCATAATTTTCGTATGACAAATATTGCTGCAGCGATTGGAAGAGAACAGTTACGTAAACTTGAACGTTTTACGATTCAACGGCGAAAAAATGCACAATTTTTTAGTACTCATCTCCATGGAACGACTATCACGACGCCACATGAAGACAAAGGACATGTATTTCATCAATATACACTTCGAGTTTCTGCTGAGAAAAGAAACATTGTCTTGTCACACCTTAAAGAAAAAGGCATCGCAACCAGCATTTTTTATCCGCTCCCAATCCATAAACAAAAAGCATACAACATACATAATCACCTTTACTACCCTGAAGCAGAACGAGCTGCTAAGGAAGTATTTTCAATTCCTGTTCACCCAGGCATAACTGAACAGGAGCGAAAATACATTGTTGATTCTATAAAGGAGGTAGCGAAGTGAAAGTAGCTGTTATTGGTGTTGGAAGTATGGGGAAAAACCATGCGCGGATTTATTTTAACAATGAATCTGTTCAATTAATTGGTGTTGCTGATCCTGACCCGGAAGCTGTCGCTAAAATAGCACGTAAATATAACACGCTTGCCTATTGTGATTATAAACAACTTCTTGCACGGGAAGATCTAGATGCTGTCTCAATTGTTGTGCCTACAAAATATCACCGAGATGTTGCGATTCACGCTTTAAATAGTGGTAAACATGTTTTGCTAGAAAAACCAATTGCCGAAACAGAAATAGAAGCAAAAGAAATCATTGAGTGTGCGAAACGTAATAATAAAATACTAATGATTGGTCATATCGAACAGTTTAACACTGCTATTCTTAAGTTAAAAGAGAAATTAGACCAAAAAGAATTAGGTGACATTTACAAGATAGATGTACAACGAATTGGACCATTTCCTTCTCGTGTGAGTGATGTTGGTGTCATCATTGATCTTTCAGTTCATGACATCGACATTATTAATTTTTTACTTGATAAAGAGCCACATCGTATATATGCTGAAACACAACAAAAACTCCATCCTTATCATGAAGATTCTGTTATAGCATTGTTACGGTATGAAGATGGTATTCTTGCAACATTAAATGTTAATTATCTCTCCCCTACAAAAATACGACAATTGAAAGTGTTTGGAGAGAAAGGAATGTTTGCTGTTGATTATCTAAATCAAGAATTGCGGTTCTTCGAAAATTCAGGATACCGATCTGAGCAATGGGGTTCTGTTATTGAAGGTAAAATGATTAAATATCACATCAAAAAGAAAGAGCCATTGGAAGTGGAGATTGATGCATTCTTAAATTGTATTAAAAATAATAAGATGCCTGTTGTAACAGGTGAGAAAGGATTACGGGCATTGCAGATAGCAAAACTCTTTATTCGCTCCGCGACAGAAAAGGCGATATTACATCCAGATAATAACGAAAAATGACACAATCAAAGAAAAAATCTACTATCATAATCACTATTCCAGCATATAATGAAGAACGGACACTACCTCGCGTGTTGGACGAAATACATGGTGTCATGAAAACAACATCATATGATTATAGTATTCTTGTTGTTGATGATGGGTCAAATGATAGAACTGTTGACGCTATCAAAAATCTTAATGTCGCTGTTGTTCGGAAGAAACATACAGGATTGGCAGGAACATTTCAACGTGAGATGGAAGAATGTTTGCAACGGAAGGCAGAGATCATTGTGCATACGGATGCAGATGGCCAGTATCCTGCACAGTACATTCCAAAATTAATTGCGAAAGTGGAGCAAGGGTATGATTTAGTTCTTGGAAGCAGGTTTGGGAAAGGACGATATAGGGGATCTCTCGCAAAATTACTTGGAAATAAGGCGTTCGCATCGACATTTTCTCGTCTTCTTAAGACCAAGTTAACAGATACCACAACCGGATTTAGAGCATTTACACGAGATGTCGCTGCATTACCGCTCATTAACAGTTTTACCTACACGCAAGAACAATTGATACGTGCTGGTAAATCCGGGTTACGTGTTGGTGAAATTCCCATTAAAACCCGGCGCACGCCAAGGCCGTCTCGTCTTTTTAACGGCCCATTGGATTATGCCATGAAAGCATGGATTAACATTATGCGGATTTATCGTGATTATGAACCAATCAAATTCTTTGGTCGAATCGGTGTTCTTTTTTTTAGTGCTGGTTTTAGCATAGGATTATGGCTGTTGTATCGGTTTTTCACCCTAGGATATGTAGGGAGGATACCATCACAGATTTTAAGCGTGCTTCTCATGCTTGTGGGAATACAAATTGTATTGTTTGGATTTCTTGCAGATATGATGAAACGCTGACATTTTTGCTACTATACTAATCATAATTCCATAACCTATTTAAAGCGTTTTTCTTCCAGAAATGAAGGTGGTTTACACATGACAAAAATAATTGTAACATTAGGTCCCGCAACGAGTACGGAAGACGATTTACGTAAAATTAAGGATAAAGGTGTTGATTTCGTGCGAATTAACATGTCTCATTCTTCCATTGATGATTTGAAACGATATATTGCGATGGCGAAAAAGGTTGGTATCCCATTCATAATTGATACGGAAGGGTCGCAAGTTCGAACAGGCGAGTTGGAGACACCTACCATTGACTTAGAAGAAGGTGATGAAGTGAAGATTTTTGCGTCTGCGATTGTCGGGACGAAAACACAATTTAATTTGAAACCTGTGCATGTTGTCCCACAACTTGAAATAGGTGATTTAATCCACGTTGATTTTGATTCCGTGACATTACGTGTTACAGATATTTCTACATTATCACAAGGATATATTTGTACAAAAGCAATTACAGGTGGAACGCTTGGGAAAAATAAGGCAACTAATGTTGATCGTATTTCTACACGTCCAATCACTCTTCCTCCATTGTCGGAGAAAGATATGCAGTCTATTAAAGTAGGGTTAGACGAAGGTATTGGTATGATTGCAGCGTCATTTATGCGGTCTGGCAAATCGGTAGATTTCGTACGTTCTGCAACACAGAATACGATGCAAGTTATTTCCAAAGTTGAATGTGTGGAAGCACTTGAAAATTTGAATGATATCCTTGCAAAATCTGATTATGTGCTTATTGATAGAGGAGATTTAAGTCGAGAAATTCCGTTAGAAAAAATACCGTTTACACAAAAAATAATCTTGCATCGAGCTCGTAAATATAGCACGCCTGTTTTTGTCGCAACAAATCTTCTTGAAACAATGATTACGAACAAGAAGCCGACACGTGCCGAGATTCACGATGTGCTGAACACGATCGTTGATGGAGCGCATGGGTTAACACTTGCAGCAGAGACTGCTATCGGGAAACATCCAATGGAATGCATTAACATGCTCAATAATTTGATAGATCATGCAAGATTAGCAGTTGATGTGGAAGAGTTTAGTGATAAAGAAGATAAATTTGTCCAAACGTTAGAAGATAAAAATTATCTTTTTGATTTTGAAGTGTCCTCTGCTCTTATTGCACCTCATGGCGGAAAATTGGTGAACAGAATGGCGAAAGAAGTTCCCACTCCCGAATATCTTGAGCATCTTCCTAAGGTGCAACTAGATGAAAATCGACAACGTGACGTCGAACAAATCGCGATTGGAACCTATTCTCCACTTGAAGGGTTTATGGGAAGTACGGATTTTCATTCTTCCCTTGATCGTATGCGTTTAGCGAACGGTCTTCCATGGACACTTCCTATTTGGTTAGATGTTGCGGAAGAAGTGGCACATAGTTTGCCGGTAGGAAGTGATGTTGGGTTAACGAATGACGAAAATGAGGTTGTGGCTATTCTGCATTTGGAAGAGAAGTACACATTCGAGAAAGAAGATATGGCGCAGAAAATGTATGCTACCCTTGACATGGAACACCCAGGGGTACGGATGGTGATGAATCTTCATCCAATCATGCTTGGTGGGAAAATCACCTTACTTAAGAGACGGCCAGCAGAGTTTAAAGAATATGAATTAACACCACGTCAATCACGAAAATTGTTTGATGGGAAAGGATGGGCAAAAGTTGTCGCGTTCCATACACGTAATGTTCCACATCGGGGACACGAATTTTTACAACTAGATGCAATGCGACGTGCAAATTGTGATGGATTATTTGTGCATCCTGTTGTAGGGAAGAAAAAACCAGGTGATTT
>NZBO01000010.1 GCA_002686315.1 archaeon
AGTTTATGGAAACGATAGAATTTTTGGAAGAAAATCAGGAAGCAGTTGATTTAATTTCTCCTTCCGTGTTTGGATTACAGCATGGTACACCCATCTATAATGATCCCGATTCGTTTGGAATTATTAATGTTGTAGAAGAAGAAAGGACAGTTCTTGAACCAAAAGTTTCTTACTCAGTCGCATCTGGGTTATCAAATATGGAAGCACTAACTCTAAAGAAAAAGATGAAATCACGTCTTAATTCCATCAATAAGTACCCTGCAACAATGAACTTTTTTCGAGGACATATGTTATGGAAAGTTGAGAACAATTTATAAATTCAAAAATATTTCTTCCTTTTATGGAAAAAAGTGGTCAAGCTGCTATGGAGTTTCTCTCTACGTATGGTTGGGCTATTTTAGTTGTACTTACCGCGATAGGAGCGTTAGCATATTTTGGCGTCCTTAGTCCAAGTAACTATCTCCCACAGAGTTGTGTTCTTGAATCAGGAGTGGGATGTCAAGACTTTAAAGTTGATGAAAATTCGGTAACACTCATCCTTCAAAATGGACGAGGGAGTGCCATGACCATTACTGACATGAAAGTGGAAGGGTGCACAGGTTCAGCCTTTGGAACGATCTTAAACGGTGCAGAGGCAACGTTCGTCGTTGATGGATGTAACAATACAATTGGTCAGAAATTCAAACATGATGTAAATGTTACATACACTGCTGAAAGTGGCATTTCACATCTCATAACAGGAACGATCATTGATGATATACAAAACGGAACAAGTAAAGGTCAAACAAATTTTGTGGATTCATTTACACGCGCAAATAGTAGTACTGTCGGAAATGGATGGACGGAAGTTGATGGAGGGGATGCAAAAGCACAGATCATAGATAACAGAATGTTTTTTGAAGCGAGTGATGAAGTGAACATGCCATTAGTTCGTCATACATTTACACAGCAGGATAACGGAACGCTTACCTTCAGGTACACGTTTAATTTTGAACGAACGGGTGATGAAAATAATTATGAAGTATATGTTCAACTGGGAGATGAAGCACTGATTGTTTCACCTACAGTTAGCGATAATACAGGTGTGGCTGTTAATTTGTTATGGGCAAGTCCGATGTGGGGGATGGCGAATCATGAAGGATTCGGGCATGTTAATGGTGCAGCCGTCACCCAGTTAGCAGTTCTTAGCGGTGATGCAGGATTTAACGCAGGTGGCGACACAAACATTGTCGTGACAGTTCATCTTGATAGTAACACGTATGACGTTGCACTTTCGGGAGCGGGCGTTATTTCAGGGTCCGGCGCGAATGGAATCGCGTTTGATAATAACGTTGCAATTAACACAGTGAGAATATACGTTGACAACTTAAATAATAATAATTTTGACGATACTGAGTTTGATGATGTTTCTATAATATCATCGTGAGGATGAAGTTCTTAAAAACGTTTTCGCCGTGATTTACCTTGACTCACTCGATGTTTATCTTTCCGCTTCTCTTTCGAACTACCTTTCTTGGAACGTCGTGAATCTGAATCTTGTGCAAAACGAGATGGTTTTTTACGATCTCGTGAACCACCTTCAGACCTTCCGACACGTTTTCGAGGTTTGAAATCACGTTGAAGATGAGACCTACTTTCAGCTCGTCGTTCCCGTGATGATCTCCCACCTTTCCGACCAACTTGACGTCCACTTCGTGATCTGCCACCGCGATCATGCTGTGACTTGCCACCTCGTCCTCGTTCGAATCCACGTTCACGTTTTCCAGACACTTTCGCGACATCATGATATTTGCTCGGTTCAATTTCTGATTTAAATATATATTTTAATAAGGCAGCAACTGCTTTTTCTGGCGTGTGATCTTTGAGTAATGCAGCTGCGATATCGTCATACTTTTTCGTATGCTCATCGTCAAGAATCGTGTTCAATTTTGCTTTCAATGCTTTCTTTTTTAGTTCAAGAACTTCTTGAATTGTTGGAAGTGTTCCTTTAGGTAATTCCTGTTTTACGATACGTTCAATGAATCGAAGTTTTCGTTTCTCAGACGGGATTAGAAAGGTAATTGCAATACCTTCCTTCCCAGCCCTTCCTGTTCGTCCAATACGATGTACGTACGATTCAGGACTTTGTGGAAGTGAGAAGTTAATAACGTGCGTTAAATCATTGACATCAATACCCCTTGCAGCGACATCTGTTGCAACAAGCACTTTAACCTTTTTTCGACGAAAAGATCCCAAGATTTTTTCACGCTGTCCTTGTGAGATATCGCCATGTAATGCTGCCGCTTCATAATTTGAACTGATTAGCTTATGAGTGACTTCATCAACCATCAATCGTGTTTTACAAAAGACGATTCCATGAAATTCATCTGTGATATCAATAATTCGATGGAGTGCTTCCATTCGATCTTTTGGTTTGATGTTATAATACATCTGTTTCGTTAAATTTGTGGTTTCGTTCGTACTTTTCACGCTTACAATTTCATAGTCATTCATGAACGTTTTCGCTATTTTCAAAATTTCTTTTGGCATCGTTGCAGAGAAAAATAATGTGTGTTTATCACGAGACGTTTTTGATAAAATCTCTTTGATATCATCAACAAATCCCATGTTCAGCATTTCATCAGCTTCATCAAGAACGGCATAGGAAACGTAGGAAAGATCTAACCTACCACGTTTCATTAAATCCATGACTCGTCCTGGTGTTCCAACAACGATCTGGACGCCACGTTTAAGTGCATTTATTTGGTCACGCATCGACGCACCACCATAAATAGCAAGAACGTGTAATTTCCGATCTCCTTGCAACGATTCAATTTCTTTACTTACCTGCAATGCTAATTCTCTCGTAGGAGCAAGAATGATTGCTTGAACTTCTTTATTTTTTGCAGAAATGTTCTCGATAATGGGAAGTGCGAAACATGCCGTTTTCCCCGTTCCAGTCTGTGCTTTCCCAATAACATCTTTCGTACCTTCTAATAAAAGAGGAATTGTTAATTCTTGAATGGGAGTTGGTGTTTCAAATCCTTTCTTCTCAAGTGCGTTGAGCGTTTTGTCCGATAATCCTAAATCTTTGAATGTTGTCATTTGTGTTGTTTAATATGTATTTTGCAGTATATTAATGAAGAAATGCCGTTTCTTTATAAAAAAGACCCTTAACTATTGGATTTTAAGGGCTTTCATGATCTTATCAAGTTTCTCGTGAATTGCCTTCGAATCATTATTATGAGGAGATGAAGAACGTACTCGATCTTTGTTGCCAAAACAATCACGACAATAGACTGGTTTGTTTGATGTTGGTTTGAATGGCACATCCGTTTTTTTGCCGCATGATGCGCAAATGACTTCTGTGAACCCAGAATTATTACCTCTTCCATAACTCGAATCTTGTGAAAAACGCTCTTTACTAAAACGTCGCTTTGGTCGTGACGTTTTCTTTGGAAGTTTCTCTCCCGAGTTTCGTCTTTTGCTTGATCGATCGAATCGTGCCATAATTTAGTAGTTATGGGAGTGTTTTATAAGGTTATGGGGGGATAATATCATTTTATAAATGCAGAACGAATTAATACAATATGCCACCACTCAAAACAACACCCATCATTATTTTTGCAGTCATCATTCTCTTTATCCTTTTCCAAACAGTTCGTACGATGTATTACATTAACACAGGTGTTGCATTGGCAAAAGAAGCAGATGCTGTGAAATATGAACAATCTCCTGCCAATTCAACAATGAACGTATTGATTATAGGCGATAGTACCGTTGTAGGTGTTGGCGCCAGTACACCAGAAGAATCTATCGCAGGTTTAGTTGGGAAGACAGTTCCAGACGCAACAATTGTAAACAAAGGAATTAATGGCCGAAAAACAGCAAGTTTGCCAACTGAGATTGAATCTCTCGAAAAATATGATCTTATCATGCTACACATTGGCGGGAATGATGTTGTTCGCCGTACAGGTCTTGTAGAGTTAGAGAAAAATATTCGTGCAACAATTCAAGCTGCAAAGAAAAAATCACCAAAGGTAATGCTTACAAGCTCAGGAAGTCTTGGAACAGCACTCCTACTACCATTTGGAACAAGAAACTATTTTGAGCAAAAAACACGAGACGTTCGTAGACTATTTTTACACGTTGCACAAGAAGAAGGAATACCATACGTTGACTTATTTCGTGAGAAAAACGTCGATCCCTTCCACACGGAACCAGAGAAATACTATTCCCCTGACTTGTTTCATCCAAGTTCTATTGGGTATGCGCTATGGTTTGAGAGAATTGAACCTGTTCTTACTTCAACCTTGCAAAAATAGTGGGATCTTCCACTGCTGCCCGTCCAATCATTGCACCTTTACAGCCAATCGCTCTCAATTCAGTAATCTGCTCTTTCGTGGTAATGTCCCCATTTGCAATAATATTTTTCCCTGTTGCAACACATTCTTTGTAGACACTCCAATCTGGTGCGTCTTTATCCCGCTCCATCCCATGCCTCGCATGTACAATAAAAAAATCTGCATCAACTGCGTTAATTAAATTCAGGTAGACTTTCTTCTCTTTCTCAAACTGATTTAATCCAAGACGCATTTTAATAGATGCACTATATCCATGCTGTTGAATGATCTTAATCAAACGTTGTACTTTCGCTGTTCGTTTAAGTAGTGCACATCCAAGACCTTTCTGAATAACTTTGGGACTTGGACAACCTAAATTAAGATTAAATCCAAGAAAGCCAGGTTGCGGTTCAAATTTGTGTAAGAATCGTGCCAGATTATTCTCATTGACAACACTTATTTGTATATATGTTGGAATCTCTTTGGGGATATCAATCTTCTCCCACGTACTTTTATTATTTCTTACTAATGCAGCAACGCGTGCCATCTCTGTGAATGTAGAGGTAGCACCATTGTTGTAACATTGTTCTCTCAGTGCAGGATCTGATTGCCCTTCCATTGGTGCAAACATTAAGTGGAATGTGTTCATATGACTGATGTAAGTGTGATAGTTATAAATGTATAGAAAAAAAGTTAAAAAAAATTATGCTACCTTGTTTAGTTCTAATTGCACAATCGCTGGCATGACAATTCCCACCAAAATATGAAGAACGAACCAAAGAATTGTATTGTTATCCTTCTTCACAACTGTTGCAAATCCTTCATAGTACTTGTATATCCAATAAATGTTGACAATTGGAATGATAAGTAACCATCCTGTCGGAATTGTTGCACCAAGACTATTCATTTCGTTTTTTGTTGAAACCATCCAATAGATACCGTACAAACCAAACGTAATGAACATAAACAAATAGACTAAAAATATGTTTCTGTGTTTTACCATTTTAGATAAAGGTATCAGAATGAGTATAAAAAGCTTTCGAGAAGTGATGAACAATCATCTTAACCGCCCTACACCAAACGGATGGAGTGTAGAAATGGCGTTACATTCAACACAATTTGTGCATCTCTCGCTTACAATAAATTTCCCATCATCAGTAATAGTACATTTGCAGTGGAGAGTTATCATGGTATTTTAGTAGAAGAGAGGTATTTAAACTTTACTTCCTCTTCCCAACAACATAGATCTCAGTTCTAAATCCACGGTGTTTTGTTGAGTAATTGAATGTCAAACCAGCGTCTTTGAATATTTTTGCTAATTTCTTTTTCTCACCTAACAGAATCGCGTTTGGCATCGTGTTCATGACACCATATTTCATGTAGAAGCAGAATTTCCCACCTTTCACTAATGATTTGCGAACATCTTTCACAAACGAAGGAACATTTTTCACATACCCAAGATCGTTAAATGAGAGGAATGCGTCAATTCGTTTCACAGCACCTGGCACAGAAATATTTCGTAGTAAATGTGTTGTCACACCTTTCTTTGGAAGATGTTTCCGCACTATTTTCAACTCTTCCTTCGAGACATTGGCGATATCAATATGTTTTGTTTTAATATTTCGTTTCAACATTCGTCGTGCAAATGAACCAAGCGGCGAACTAAAGACTGCAACACGTTTGTTTTTATGCAACGGACCTATTTCATTTACTAATCGATTGAAGGTCAAACTTGGAAGCGGTAAACGATGAACTTGGTATGACATCTTTGCCATTATATTACGTCGTAGTGTCACATACTTCTTATCGTAGAACAATTCAATCGCGAAATAGGCAGGGATACCAAAGGCAATAAGTCCGGCCGAGATACGTAAGATGTCTAACGCGCTATGCGTTTCCTTAATGAACATAACAAGTAAAAATACCATGAATAAGGTTGTGAAAATGGGACCTACCTTCCCAAAGATAACCCTGTATGGTCGTTTCACGTCTGGTTTCTTGAATCGTAAGATAACAACACTGAGCATCACAGCAGAATAAACTACCAAAATAAGTGGAATTAACATATGTAATAACGTTTCGTAGGATCCTGCACCCACAAATACTAATATCGACACAACGATGGCTTGGAACGCGATGGAGACGTACGGACTTTTATGTTTTGGATGAAGACGCGCAAATTGGGTGAAAAACAATTTATCTTCCGCGATACTCATTAACAATCGAGGTGCAGTGACGATCCACCCAGCCGTTGCGCCAATGACTGAGATGAAAATTAACACTGCAAAGATGATTCCGCCTGTTGAACCAAAGTGAACGCCACCTAAATCACGAAGTGGCGCGATGGAATTCGCATACTCCGCCCACGGAATCGTTCCCAAAGCGGTTGCAGCAAGAAGGAATGAAAGTACTGCGATAATAAGCGTTCCATAAATGAGTGCTTTTGGCATCACTTTCGTTGGATCTTTCGTTTCTGCTGCTAAAAAGATAGCTGATTCCCATCCAAAAAATGTTTCCGCAATGAAAAAGATTGCAAGTAACACTGAGGCTGCCGGGAACACAAAGAATGGATCCAAATTACCTGGACTAAAGTTAAAGAAGCCAGGAATGATAATTGCGACAACTGCAGATAATGTAATGATTGCAAACGTCACCAGTACAACAGTTGATGTTTGCATGCCACGGAACGCGACCAAACTAAATAAGAGAATTAATAGGACTGCAATAGGAATGTAAAGGAATGAATATTTTATAGGAATTAAGTATTGGAGTGCACCTAATAATAACATTGCAATCGTCACGGAACCTGCGATTGATGTCGTCCAGCCGATGACGAAAGACCAAAATCGTCCATATGCTTGTTTACTAAACTCATAGACACCGCCTGCTTTCGGAAACATACTTGTAAGTTCAGCGAAACACATCGCGATGTAGACTGAGATTAACGAGAGGATACCCCAAGACAGTAACGATGCAGGGCCCGCATGTTTCGCACCTGCGCTTGTGAGGAACCAGATACCTGTTCCCATAATGGAGTTAATTGTAATTAACAGAATTACTTTGAAACTTAACGTTTTCTTCATCACTTTTTCGTGCGGTTGCACTTTCCTGATCTTACCTTTCTTTACATATTTCCTCGTACGTAAAAACCGGGGAGCCCTCGCACCGAACCGGACTAATCTCAGTAACCTACCGTAGCGTGCGAATCGTGCAAACTTTACTGCTTGCGTAATAATTCGCACTCCCCGTAATGCACGGATAAGTGCAAGACCTTCGATACCAAGGAAGATTAAATTGAACGGAATTGTTGCAATGATGTCTAAAAAGTGTTTCTTGACATATTTCCAAAGATGAGGTGTTTCAAACCATCTATAGTATAAATCGATTGCAAAGATAGCGATAACATACACATCAAAAATGTCAATGAAGATACTCATTGCTTTTCCAACACCATAGAACAGTTCGATGATGGTAACGACCAATAATAAAACTAAAGAAGGAGGTATAAGTAGTTGTATTGCTCTATCAAGACCACTTCGTTTCTTCATGTATGTACCTCTTTTTTTGTTTGGAAGATTTTTGGGGTTTATATAATTTACTCTTTACTAAAAAAATCTTTGTTCTTTCTAATTGAGCGTAGAATGAAAAAAGAGAATATCCCATATACGACAATTGCAGCAACAATAATATAATTAATGAAAGGTAAGATAACACCATGTGCTCGTTCTGGCCTTATGCTATTCATATAGGTAATGAGTGTTTCCGGATTTACAAAGATGATGATCCCTGCTGCAATAAGTCCTACCATGTAGATGCCAAAATAATAGAACGTTGCCTTGTATGCCCATTTCTTCTGAGAATGATATCCTACTAAAAGTGCGATTGAGAAGAAGAAAAGTACCGTGTCACCTGCAAGATCAAGCTTACCAATAACAGATCCAAAATGCTCTTGAAGTAATGCTCTTCGTGTGGAATCAAGTAATCTTCCGACGGAGCCAATGAGTGCAAGAATGCTTACTATTGGAACTAATTTTGTGATGAAACTCATTGTTTCTTTCCCTCTTTCACTTTTGCAACTGTCATCTTGATTCGTTTTGCTATTGTCTCAGGTCGTTTTGCATGTAATATTTGCCAAATGAACATCCTCTTGGAAGATGGCCACATCGTTCCCCCGCCTCACCCACATCATCTGCACTCGCCTGTCTCCTTTGTCTGTCCGTTGCCAGGTCTCGGCAAACTGCCACAGCTTCTCGTCAGGCAGCACGAAGGTTGTAGCTACTCGCAGTGTCATACCGGCACCGCCTCTTCCACTACCAGCGGCACCCTCTCCGCCACC
>NZBO01000011.1:0-4529 GCA_002686315.1 archaeon
TAGCTGCTAATTCATCTAATTCTTTTGCTTGCCTTTTTAATTGTTTTTTTGCGTCAGCTAATTGTTTTTTTTCAGGATTCGATAATTTTTCACCTTTCGTTTGCCTAGCTTCCAAATCAGTTATAGTCTTCTGTGTTGCGTCAACAGCTGCCCTTTGTGCACTTACCGCCTTGTCAGCAGCCTTCACACCTTCATCTCGTTTCACACCTGCAAATTTGCCAGAGATAAATGCTTTCGCTCTCTCGACATTTGTTTTATCTTCTTCATCTTCAGTTCTATCATCTGCTGCTTTCGCTGCCCGCAGTAACCGAACGTGTTCCTTTTCATCATCTGAAAGATCTCCAAATTTCCGTGAATCTCTGAGATCTGGAACGTTCACAAATTCGTCTAATTTACTGAAATATGCATTTGACTCTACTTCTGCAGCTTTTTGTGCTGCTGCGCTTGCTGCAAATGCTTGTAACTCTCTTTCTAAAGGTGCAATATTAGCTTGATATTTCTTTACGTCATCCTCATTCAATCTCTCTAATTTACCGCTTTCAAGCTGTTTGTAGCCTCGACATCTTTCACCCTCACACTGCACGACCACTATCTCATCTCTTACCTTAACACTCCGATAATTTCGAGCGTGCGTTTGAGCTTTTCGTTCTAACGCATCCAACCCAGGTATGCTTTTTTTCGCATCCTCTGCCACCAATGGATAATAACCATTGCGAGCCGTGTCATAAAAATACCTATGACAAGCGCCATCTTCGCTACAATAAACCCTATAATCATCATCACCTATCGTTTCCTGAAAATATGCTTGACCATCTTTAAAACCACTCGTTTGTTCGGCATCGGAAGAAGGTAATGGAATAGTGTTAACTGCTTTGACCTCTCTAGTTACAGAATTTTGATCTTGAATTTGGTATGAAACACTAGGGTTCCTTAGATTTCCTCCTACTTGAAAACTAATTATTGGCCTATTCCCAGCGGCTTTCTTAGCATCAGCCCATGCCGTCCTTCCATCAGAATATGTATTTCTGTACAAGGTATATTTTTTTTTTGTATCAGGAGCATCTATCTTAATCCGACTTGCCCTTGCATAGTCAGACGAAGCAAGTGGCCTGGAACGAGCGTATAAGATATCATTTATATGACGAACCCTGTCTGAGGTTGCAGGTGCTGGCTCAGGCGGAGGTGGATCAGCAGTAGCTTCACCAACCAACGCCTCCTCCGTATCAACATACACAAATATACCAACTACTACAACAAGCAAAAGTACTGCTACCACCATTATGTATTCTCGTTTCATGTTAAGTAAGGAACATCATTTGATTTATTAACTCTTTTGGTTTTGAGTGATGTAATACCCTCCTGTTTTCATAGCTCCCCTAAATTCTACATTTCCCTTATCACGTAATATTTTCAACCACCTTTCCAATGTTTTCACAGGTATTTTTAAGTCAACATGTATTTGTGTTGTTCTTTTCCCTGGATTTTTAACGATATATTTCAACAACCCATTTACTCCCTCATTTACTCCCTCATTTACTCCCTCAGTTGCTTTAAAGGTAATCATAAAATAACCATTGGTATCTACTTTCATCGTCACACCAAACTGCCGTGACAACTTTTTCATTCGTTTCAAACCAGTCCCCATCTTTTCAACATATTTAATCCGTTGAAACAGATCTGCCAATAAAGGATTTCGACGTACTGCAAGCGTTCCTAATGTTTCTTTTGTTAATGGTTTCAACAAATCACCAACATTCGTAATAACAAGCCGATCAGTAAAAATATCTATTTGAATATGACTTCCAGTATGAAGATAATCACGATGCATTACTGCGTTAACAATCGCTTCACGCAAAACTTCAAGAGGATATTCAGGGATCTCGGAACGCTGCAACCCTTTTATCTCATATTGTAACCGCGTATTTCGTCGAACAAATCTGATAGATTCTTCGACCTGAGACACAAGATTACCAGTGAAATCAGCCCTATCAAGAATCTCTACTTTATCAACACCAAGATAACGACCACACGTCACATATGCGTGAGGGAAATATTTTGTTGCGCTAGAGGTAAAAAAGAGTAATCCCGCATTATTTAAGATTCCGTCCTCATTCGCAACACCAAGATTATATAACATAATTTTAGAAGATACATTTGATTTGATAGACGCTAGTTCCAAAAAGCGTTTCACAATTGTCTGATCAACTTCACCCAAATTCCATTTTGTGGACAATGAATCAAACATAGTTGCATTTTCACGCAGCATAAAATCACGAATTTCTTTTCTTGAAAGTTTTTGTGAATTTGCACCTTGCCGTATGAAAAAACCAGAAGAACATTTATGGGGTTTATCAGTAGATTCAGAAACAGTAATGCAAAGAATATCGTTGACTTGTTCTAATTCTACTTGAAGTGAAGGATCACATTTACGTGCTGTATCCATAATTTGTGACTTCAATTTATTTGTAACAGCAATTCCTTTAAGAACACGTTTATCAGTAATACCTAGGAAAACCCTTCCACCTTTCGTATTTGCAAATGCAACTAATTCTTTACTCAAACTTTTTGCATCAAAAGATTCTTTAAATTCAACAAGTAACCCCTCACCTTCTTGCATTACAAATTGTAATTCTTTTTCTTCCATTTTTATGTATTATGTAGTACTATCTTAATGATACTAATTCTTCTAATTTCAGAATAATTTTCAAAATAAAAACGGACTAATTTTTGCGATCGTCCCAATTTCTCGTACAGTGTCATACTACTCCCTCACATGCATCATGCGCTATTTGCGGATATTGATCAACCAATCCTTTCACGTTTGCCATTGTATCAATGAAATGTATGAAACCACCTATCGTATGACATACATTTTGTCCAAAATTACTAGTAGGACATGAGATGATACAAGACTGTGTAAGAACTGCTCTCACTATCCCTGCTGGAGTTCGAAAAATTCCAGTAATAAAATTTTTGATTGCTGCTGCAAATGCTGTCCCAGGTGCAAACGTACCAATCAATTCACCCCAGAAATGTTTACAAATTAAATAATCACCCGTTCTTCTACAACTCTCAAACGTCGCCGTTCCTTGCGGCACGTTTTGTTTCAAACACTGAAGTTCAACACATTTCGCTTGCCGATATTTATCTATGTTAATAAAAACCCCTGGAACACATAACCCAAACGTGGAAACCCAGATGTTATCATATAAACTCGCGGAAGAGATAGCGGAACCACCGAATAATTTTTTCCCGATAAAAGCATCCTTCCAGTTGTTATAGAAAGTAAGGAACGATGATTGGTATCGTCCATACCACGACTTACCAACAACTCGACTGGTAGAATCAGACTTCCCTGTCGCTCCAGCATTTGGATTACAATTAACGACCTGTGTAAACGGTGAGAGATATTCAACGATTCCATCACTTGCCTGCTCACCACCTTGCGCAATGGTACAACTCGTTCCCGCGACACCGTCACCATAGACAGGAAGTGCCCTAAATCCTTCCGCACTCGTCGATAAGACTTTATACATCGTCACGATGTCAAATAACGTACTAAGGATACTTGCAGCAAATTGTGCATATTTAAAGATGGTACGTAAGAACGAGATGCTGTCTAATATGCTGAATAACACACCATCTTCAATCTCTTCAATATATTCATCCACATTTTCATCTTTACTTCCAAGTTCCGAGAAACTAAATTTGACGTTGATTGTAACTATTTCTAATTCCGGCGCCCGTATCGCCAAATCACCCACTTTGGTAAATACTTGAAACTGGCAAAGGTACGGTACGATAACTGCTTGCTGTGTTTCAAGATCATCCACGTTAAACGTTTCCCGTCCATCGAACGGTGCAAATTCTAACACGACAGATGGTTTTTCAGACAACCCACCAAACATACGCGTACTCTGTAACCCGGGAGCGCTTGCCGTTGAGAGTGTTTCTTCTTCTTCCTCACTCTCAAGAGTAGGTGTATCCCCTTCCCCTGGAGCACACTCAAGCAATTCAATTTCTAAGACTTCCGCTTGCGATGACGTCTTTATGAAAGGAACAGGAACCTGAAGTCGGAACGGAATCGTTGCTGCGGCATCTAAATCAACGAAAAGAGGCGGTTTAACTATACGTGTTTTCCAGAAATCAGGATTTGGTTCATTTTCATCTAATCCTAATATATCAACTTTGAATGGACTTATTGTCCCTGCCGCATTTTTGACTTTCAGATATTCAACGACCTCATTCCCGGACGTGTCTTCAATTTCAACAACTATCTCAGCGCCAAAATCAGGTCCACTTTTAATTGCTTTAGGGATGATAACGCTACACACCCATGCACCACCTTCCCGTGTACACTGATCCTGCGTAATCGTGAAAAAACCTTCTTTGTTAAGTTCACCTGCAGGAAAGTCGGTTTCTGCCGTTGACACAATTTCGTGCAATCCAAACGATGCAAGGATACCATGCGCTTCCGCGATNACCATATCAATCTGTAACGTNTCTCGACTTTGNAAATNATCTTTCTG
>NZBO01000011.1:4534-6704 GCA_002686315.1 archaeon
CATCCGANACNCCAAAAAATTCAATCNCTTCAACNGTNGGNCCNCGNNTATCAATAATTGCATTCACNCGTATNTCNGATTCNTCNGANGGAACACCTTCATTNCCNACACGATCTTGCANNCGTTCAAATGAAAGTAACGCACTATCTTGNGNATCNNNAAANGTNGCTTTCCATGTACATTCNNTGATNCCNGNNNCATCNTCNGAACANNCACCNACNTTNGCACCGCCAGGTAAATTTAACCGAACATCGTTAGGATCAATCCCCGATCCTTGCTCACTTAGTCGTGCAATAATTGTTGTTTCCTTCCCCTCCGGGACAAAACTGTTTCCTTCAAATGTTCTGTTCGTCCCCAGAAATAAGACGACAGGTCCTTCATTATCTGGCGTGAACGTAATTGGTTTTGTCTCCAGTGCCGTATTTCCAAACCGATCGATTGCTTCCAGTTCCACCTGAAATTCTGCAACGGGATCAATCTCGACATTTGACCAAACACATTGCCATAAAAATAATTCCTCATCCACTTCATCACATTCACCTGAATCCGCACCAGATAAATCACTTGATTGTAACGATGCTGCTTTCATTCTGAATCCGTCAGGTTCATTTTTTTCACGAACCCACACATGCATGTCACCTTCGACACTGCCAACACCAAAAAACTGAGATAAATCAGGAAATGAGACATTCAATATTTCAGGTGCCTGGAAATCAAACGAGACGTCACGTCGTGCCGTCGTCACACTATTGCCTAACCGATCAGTTGCACGTACTTTCACGCCCAATTGACCTTCCCCTTGCACAAATTCTTCTGGAAGNACACCAGCATTCGGATCTTCCTCAGCGTGATTATACCGTTCCTTCCGTTCCTCAAATGAAACACTCGTTATTACCTGCCCGTCTGCCGTAATAAGATCGACTTGCCCGATACCAACACCCACAATCCCGTCCGGTTTATCATCAACTTTAAAATCAACTGTGATACGTTCTGCACGTTGCGATAATGATAACGGTCCCACATCAGGTTCCTTTTGATCTACTCGGAACACACCTTGACCACGTACCACGTCAGAGCCAATTGGACGATATTCAACGTGAACATCAAACGATCCATCTGGTTGATTTTGATTAAGCGGAAATGATAATGAACACACGATACCAAAGGGTTGGGACGCACACGCCTCAAACGGTGTCACGACGCCACTTGCAACAAGCACCACTTGCTCCGCAAGAACATCGCCAACTGGTTCCGTGATTGTCGCTTCAATCGTTAAGATCTCACCCGGTCCTCGAAGGTATCCGTCAATATTTGTCTCGCCACGTGTGGTTACCGTCACAGCCGCAAGTGATGACGCGGAATAGATAGGAAACATAATCACAAGAAACATGATAAAAAGTCCTTGTCCGGCTATTGTATGTGATTTCATTTGTATGTAGGTTGTAATTGCGGTTGTAATGTACGTGAAATTTCTTCGAGTTCACCAAGTACGGTGAGATCTTCTATAACCCTATCCCGTTTTGGGACACCAAAAAGATTGTAGGCAAGTATACTAAATGTAATTTCGTCGGCATTATAGAGATCTTCAGGTGTAATTGTAAGATAAGTAGATTCAGTGTCCCATTTAAGTGTTCCTAATTGAAACTGATCCAATTCCATCCTCAGGAAATCGACACAATCCAACCCATCACATCGTTCCTGTTTTGGAATGACCAACTGTTCTTCTTTCACTAGAATAGAAGTTACTTTATACACTCCTGGAACAAGATCAACTTCTACAGGTTCAGAACTCGTTACAGGAATCGTCACAGTGAAATCATCTTGCAGACGACCTTCGTTCGTATCACCGACACGTTCTAAAATAATGAAACCAAGCTCATTCGACNCNAAATCTCGAGGNACNGAGGANAAGAACCATGCATGCCTGCTATCCAAACCATCTGGNTTATANGAANANACNTCCTCNCCACCNCCAAANANNCCTTGCGCGGGACANCNNNNATTGATACATTTATTCAATTCTTTCTTTTTCACAACAACGTTCTTTGTCGCAATTTTATGAAGTTCTACAACTGGGTCGGTACCTTCCGCAATCGCATAGCCAATTATTCCAGGCTGCTCCTTGAAATGATACGTATCAACAGGGTAGAAACTCGTAAGATATCCACGT
>NZBO01000012.1 GCA_002686315.1 archaeon
TTCCTGAGCACAGGGATTAGTGTAGTTTTTTCCTATAACTCTAAGATTAAATAACTTGCAAAGCAAGACTATAGTTCTCGGGGGCATTGCTATTCGCAGGGGTTCGGGGGCGGAGAATAGCAAATTATGATTCTTTACAGTTATCCCACATAAATTGGAAGAACTTTCTGTAGCCATCAGCCAACATTTTACTTTTTAGAATAAATTGTAATGGTTCTTCATGAAGTTTCCCAGGACTTACCCCAACAAATGTCACTACATAATCTCCGAAAATATCTATTGCTGTTGGGCTAGAATATTTTTTTGGTAGAAATTTATATGGTTTTCCAACTAATTTTAAAATTTCTGGTTTTTGTTCTTTTACTTCAGAATCAAAAAGATGCATAAATTTAATTCCTCGTTTTTTTCTTTCTTTATCAAAGTGTCTTAGGTAATGTTTAAGTCTTGGATCAAGCCAGAAAGCTTTTGCTCCAATGAAATAAACTGTTTGTTTCTGTTCTAATATTAATTGAAGATAATTTTTGAATCCCTCAACCCCACGAAAGAAGTATGCTTCTGCATCTGGTTCAACCGCTTTGTAGAGTTTCTTCATATCAGGCAAGAACGAATCTAAAGCTGATTCTTGCTCTTTAATAATCTCTTTTAATCTTTCTGGATCAATAGCTTTGAAAAGTTTCTCGCCCTTGACGAATGTCTCGGAAGCGAGACCTTTCTCAATTAGTTTATTGAGAGAGTCATAAACATTTCTACGATGAACTTTTGACTTAATTGAAATCTTATTTACATTAACTTCTCCAAGATTGAGCAAAGCTTCGTAAACTCTTGCTTCATTAAGGGAAAGTCCTATTTTTTGTAGTATTTCCTGATACATTTTAACTAAAAATATCTTATATATTTTAAATCTTTCGTTTTGAGGTGGTAGAAGCCACCCCCAAGATATATAAACTTAGCAATTTATGAGTTTATTAGGAAAAATGGAACAAACGCAAGATAGAGAATATCGGGACTTTACCTCGCTGTTAAGTGGGGAAAGAGTAAGTTTACCCTATTCTGGAGAATACGAAAATCCAGCATATCAATCTGGAGCATCAAGTATTGTTCATGGGTATGATATAGGTGGAACTTTGGCTAGTGCTCAAAATAGGGATATTGCGATCAGGGAGATTTTGGGACTTGAAGATGGGGAAGATATCAAAAGTTCATTATTTGTAGATTCTGATGTAACAAGGAGAGTATCAACAGCACAAGAAGAAGGAATTAAGACTGGAAAAATCAAAGTTGATGCTTTAGATGGTGTTGTTGAACAGCTTAGCGAAGAAAGAGATAAAGGAGAAGATAGAGCATTGGTTACAGTAGGAACGTACCAAATGGCTCGCAGCTTTATCTATGGTGCGGGGCTTGAAGATTATGTTACAGCTTTGACAACTTCTGAGGAAGCAGGAACAGGTAATCAGAAGACAGTAGAAATGTTTGTTGATGTCTATGAAAGATTAAAAGAAAGAGGAAAGACTATGAAAACTTATTGTGATGATTCAGAAAGAGATGCTAAAGCAGCCGTTGAAGCCAGTAAAATCATTGAAGAAAGATATGACGATGGTTTTACAATTTTCTTAGTCAAAAGAGATGCAGAAGACGAGGAAGTTGGATTGAACCAAGATGGATATATTGTAATTCGTTCAATAAGAGATAAAAGTCAATTTGTGGGGTTGGAAAATGAATAATATTAATTGGCAACATTTGGTAACTAGAAGATTAGCAGTTCAAGTTGCTATTGCATGGAATTATGGATTTGGAATATTATTCAATAAAAGATATCGAACAGGAATAAACAACACTTTAGTTTATTATAATGGATACAGAAGTAAAAGTATCATGCCATATTTGGTGATACGATCCATGACCTGATTCTTGATTGGAACGGAATGTCGTGGAGAAAGAAGATGAAGTACTGTCTCTTTTACTGTTGGCATATAGTAAGAATACATTGAGACCTTATAAAACTTCACACAAACTCTTTAATTTCCTTCTTTGTCAAATGTCGCCATCTACCTAGTTCTAATGAACCTAACTCTAACTTACCCGTTCCAACACGACGTAACTTCCTAACTTTGACATCAAACACGTCAAACATTCGTCGAATAATCCTGTTACGACCTTCATGAATAATGACTTCATACTCAAACTCGCCAACTTTATTGACAACCGCGCCTCGTGTTGGCCCATCATCTAAAATAACTCCTTTCCGCAATTGTTTCAATTCAAGGTTTGTTAAGAGTCGTGATGCTTCTACACGATATGTCTTCTTCACTTCCTTTGATGGATGCATGATGTTATTTGCAAAATCACCATCGTTTGTTAATAATAACATCCCAGTCGTGTTATAATCTAATCGTCCAATTGGAAAAATTCTTTCTTTAATATTGATATACTGCATCACTGTTTTATGTTGATCATCTTTCAATGCCGTCACGCAATGAATTGGTTTATGGAACATGATATACACTTTCCTTGGTTTCGAGACTAATTTTCCTCTCACAGTAATCTCATCATCTTCATTCGCTTTGTCTCCTAACGTAATGGTAACACCATTCACTTTCACAAGTCCATCCTCAATTAACTCTTCAGCCTTCCGTCTAGAACAGAAGCCATAATTACTAAGTAATTTTTGAACACGATGCATAAAAAAAGAAATAAAAGAGTGGTAATATAAACTTACCGTTCTTGGAATAAGATATCGTCTTGTGTAGGTCCGTTGAACACAAACTCCTCAAACGTAATTTGTCTTCCATCTACAATAACTCGCAGTGGCAAGCCGTAATATGCATCTATATAATACGTATCCCCATCATTAACGGCCGTCTTGATAACGTCACGCTTTTGCATTCTCTCAATTTCTACTTTTTGTGCAGATCTAATCTTCGCATTCCAATCAAATGGTGTCTCGATGTAATACGTATCAAAAGAAACAGATCCGACACTTCCAGTTTTCTCACATTTCTTTCGAATTTCACAATATCCTTCCGCTGTTGTTGCTGCAAGATCTAAGTACACCGTATCATACTCACCTTCCTTAAGCACTTTTCCTTGCGATGGAAGATATCGTTTCATCCCATTACTCCAAATGATGACATACTCTTTGGAACTTCCTTCACGAACCCAGTACGAGACACTTTCAACACCTGCACCCTTATCTATTAATTCCTTTATTTCAGGATCGATACCTACCGGTGCTGATGGTTCTGGTTGTGCAACAGCACCACCACGAGGACCTTCCGCTATAGGTTGTTGTTCCGTTGGCTCTGTATACGGTGGACATTCACTCAGATCCTCTACTAATTCACCCGTTTGACAAGCAACTAACTCGCTACCACAACCTATTATGAGAAGGGAGAGTGCAATAAGTATAATTGTAATTATTGTTTTCATAGTAGTGTTACTATTTTGAGCCTTAAATATCTTTTGCTAATGAAAGAGCGTTGCCCCAACGTGACGTGACGAAATACGAGAGTATGAGCGAAATGGNAGCGGAGGATAACAAACGAAGAGAGTTATAGTGACCGACGCGCCAGAGGACTCTCACCTGGCAACGCATAATCACATCTATTTTTTAAAGTAGATATCGTTTTAGCTACCATGGTTACCCAAATCACCGTGGAGGACGCACTCAAGAAGGAAAACATCCAATTTATAGATACCAGAACCCCAAACGAATTTGCAGAAGATCATCTTCCGAAGGCGGTAAACATACCTCTTCTTTCAAACGAAGAACGAGCCATTATCGGATTATTATACAAACAAACATCTCGTGAAAAGGCGATCGAGAAAGGTGTCGAATTGTTTTCACCAAAATTGCCTGTTTTTTTATCTCAAATTAACAAACATCGTTCGAAAAAAATGATAATTCATTGTTGGCGTGGCGGAATGCGATCACGAACTGTTACAACATTATTAGAGATGTGCGGCTATGACGTTCTTCAATTAATTGGCGGATATAAAGAATATCGAAAATATGTTCGAGAGAGGTTAGCAGACTATGAATTGAAACCAAAATTGGTTGTATTATGGGGTCTTACCTGTTCCGGCAAAACGGAGTTATTACAAGAGATAGAAAATGCAATCGACTTAGAAGGACTGGCACAACATCGTGGGAGTTTGTTTGGGAAAATTGGGTTACTTCCCAAGTCACAGAAATTGTTTGACAATTTAGTGTTACAAAAATTAGATAGTTTACAGAATGAAAAAGTTATTTTTATCGAAGGGGAAAGTCGAAAAATAGGTGATGTGCAAATACCTCTCTTTTTATGGAAACGAATGAAGAATGCGATTGATGTGAAGATTGTTCGTTCTATCGAGAAGAGAGTGGAATGCGCATTAGAAACATATAAAGGAACGAAAGAGAATGATGAGGAATTGAAACAAATTATTTCAAATTTGAGAGAGAAAATGAGTAACAAAAGGAAGCAGGAATTAATTTATTTTATAGACGACAAAAAATATGCAGATGTTGCCAAAATATTATTAGAAGAGTATTACGATCCATTATACAAACACACACTAGATCAGCATAAATGTACACATGAAATTAATAATGATAATGTTGGAAAGGCGAAGGGAGAATTACTCAAACTATTCTAACTCATCATACAACTTTCTTAATATACTCTCAATCTCATCAACATCCCTCACTCCCAAAAGAGAACCACGAACTTTCTTACTCCCAGGACAGCCTTTTGAGAAATTCATCGCGTGCATTCGAATAGATGCTACCTTAATCGTCGGATAGTTCTTCGCATACTTCAAATATCGAAAGAAGACCTTCAACTTCTCTTTCATGGTAATTTGAGGATACGTTCCATGTTCCAGATAATGATTAATCTGCGAGAATAAAAACGGATTTCTGGCAGCACCTCGCCCAATCATCACGTAATCACATCCCGTTTCCCGTAACATTCTTCTGGCATCTTCGGGCGTTTCAATATCACCATTGCCACACACAGGAATACTAACATGCTCCTTCAACTGTTTAATTAACGACCAATCCGCTTTACCAGCGTACCCTTGCTTTACTGTTCGTCCATGCAATGTAATCATCGCCAACCCTTCCTCTTCCGCAATTTTGCCTATTTCTAAAAATTTGTCTGGTTTATCGACACCTGCTCGAATTTTCACAGTCACTGGTTTGCTACTTACCTCTACCATTTTCCGAAAAATCTTCCGAACTAAATCAGGTTCTGTTAACAATGCGGAACACGCCATTGTCTTAGTTATATGCGGCGCGGGGCAGCCCATGTTATAATCAATGATGTCAAAATGCGGTTCAATTATCTTAATAGCTTTTTCTAACGCCTCTAAATTGGAGCCAAATATTTGGCATGATAACGGTCGCTCCTTTTTGGAGAATTCAATAAATTCACTTATATCCTGCATTTTACTTCGCGCAACAATCGCTTGAATATGCACAAATTCAGTTACGACAAGGCCAGCACCTAGTTCTTTACATACTAAGCGCAACGCAGGATCACTCACACCTGCCATTGGTGCAAGAAATGCTTTGTGTTTGAATTTTGGGAGTTTGGGTGACATGTGGAGTGTTTTATTACCTGTTTTATAATTCTTACGAAGAAAGATATATAACCCTTAATAGCATTACCCCATACATGCATTCTAAACAATCCCTCATCGCAACGTGGCAGCAGCATAACGTCGGTGAGAACCTTCTCCATGCATTCGCAAACATCCCACGTGAACTATTTGTCCCCGCAAATGTACGGCACCAAGCATATGCAGATATTCCCCTTCCAACTTTGAGAAACCAATCAATCTCGCAACCTTCTACAATCATGATGATGCTCCATGCACTTGATATAAAGGAAGGTCACACCATTCTGGAAGTTGGTGCAGGTGTCGGATACCAGGCAGCATTACTTGGCAAGTTAGTAGGAAAGGAAGGTATCGTCATTTCCGCGGAAATCATTCCCGAACTCGTCCATGCAGCGAAACGGAATATTGAAACATGTCAATTATCAAACGTGCATATCTATGAGGCAGATGGGAGCACGGGTTTTCCAGATGTAGAAGAATTTGATCGTATCATTATTACGGCTGCATGTCCACTCGTGCCAGAACCACTCATTGCCCAATTAAAAGAAGGCGGTATTCTTATAGCACCAGTTGGCGATATAAACACACAAACGATGGTGAAAGGAATGAAACGAAATGGTCGGTTAGAAATTGAATTTATGGGTCAATTTAAATTCGTACCACTACGTGGGAAGTTTGGATTTGAATAGAAAAAGAATAAAATAAAAAATTAACGTTTTTTACGTTTTCTGGTCGCTGCTGCTTTCTTACCAGCTCTTTTACGAACAGCTTTCTTCTTTGCTTTTGTTCGTGCGCCTTTCTTTGCTGCTTTCTTTCGAACTGCCTTCTTCTTTGCTCTTGTTCGTGCACCTTTCTTTGCTGCTTTCTTTCGAACCGCTTTCTTCCGAGCTCGCGTTGCTGCTGCTTTCTTTGCAGGTGATTTCTTTCGTGCTTTCCGCTTTGCAGGTTTACGTTTTGCTGCTTTTCTCTTCTTCACAGCTCTCTTCTTTGCTTTTTTCTTCGCTTTCTTCTTTCGACCAGCTTTTCGTCCACGTGCCATCTTAGCTCGTGCGACATTTCCTTTTTTGTCAATGAAGTAAAGGTATCCGGACTCTTTCTTAACACCAGCTTTCGCCACGACTTGTTTCTTTGCTTTTCCTTTTGAACGTCCAGCTCGACTCATTTTCGCACGTGAAACATTACCGTTTTTGTCTAAGAAATAGAGGTATCCTTTTTCCTTCTTAACTCCCGTTTTTGCTACTACAGTTGCCATATTTTTCCATCCCTCTTGTTTTTTAGTATGAAAGTAATTTACTTTCTACCACGAGACATTTTTTTAGTGTATTTAAAGGTTGTGTTTTTGTCGTCGGGTAATGGACGAGAAGATCGAAATGTTTAATCAAAGACGTGTAAACACACTATCCTTACTCAATATCTCTTCGGCTCGTAGTGCATCATTGATATTCACGACACCTTTCCTAAACTTCTCTTGATCATCAAATCCAACACGGGGACAAGTCGTATTCACCCAGACATCAATGAAATTGAAATCTTCCAAATTATCAAACGACACAACATTATCCACGAAGAAATAGAATTTTTTGTTGGGATATTTCTTCTCAAACGCCATTGCTGGTTTCAAATGTTCCTGTCCTGGTTTAATAGTGATTAAGAGTCCGACGGTGTCTGCGGTTAAGAATTTAATTAAGGACCCTTTATACTTCTTTAAAATTGTTGTAATATCCTCAATCGTCATCAGATGCATTTTTCCGGTAACGGGATCGTTCACGATAACTTCTTTCATCTTTTCTCCATCTTTCTGTGCATACACTAACGCTAACGGATGAAATTTGCCATCCCCAACATACAAATAGCAATCAATTCCACTAAGATCTTTATTGAACGAATCGTGGTAATTATCACAACCAAGCAATTGTCCTTTGACATGTGTTCGATCTGCACGGGAGGTAATTAACTCAATATTATGTTCCTTCAACTGCTCTTTTACTCTCTCCAATTGATTCACAAATTGCACGGACGCATACAAACCTACTTTAGAATATCCTTTCTCTTTCAAATACGCCAAAGTCTCTTCACTAAGTTTAACTTTCCCACTGTACGGTGCATCTAAGAACATAACTTGCATTTCATATATCTCCAAATCGTTTTCTAAACCCTATAATACTAATACTTTTTACTTCATTCGTCTTTTCATCTTTCCTAATAAAAATACCTGGTTCCAATTCTGTTGCGTAACAAGGCGTAGGATCTCCCATCATTATCTCTGCAAAATCTCCTTCTTTATCATAGTTAAACTTCATTGTTTCTTTCATTCTCTACCAACCCTCCATTTTCTTGTGAAAGACGTTATGTCCCCATGAAATCAATAAATCAACGCCCATCTTCGATAAACCAAGCGGAATATCACATGCACCAAAATTCGACCCAAGCCAAATAAGAACACGCGCATCTGTCTTCGAGGTAATTTCATACTCAATTTCCTTCGCATACGGTTTCATCCCATCTGGAAGCTGAATACACACAGTCTTCGCATTAGTTGATTGAATCCGTTCAAGTGCCTTTTCTAATTCTATTTGATATAATCTCATTTGCCTTAAGAAACCACCTATACCTTTTTTATACTAGTACTTTATATATATTTGTATCAAGAATCATTGAAACCGAGCGAACTCTTCTTCTAAAATTTTAGCTAACCTAAGCGCGCTTCGTAATGTGGGTGTTTTAAGCTCTTTATGATTTGGAATAACTGTTCCAATCTTTCCTTTGGGAGTTTCTTTTTTAAGAACGACATGACTTCCTTTTTGTCGAACAATTACAAAACCAAATTTGTTGCAGAGAATTTTAATAGCATCTTGACCAGAACATTTCTTAAGCACTGACATGTGCTGCCACCTCAAAGGTTGCCATGATGGGATGATTCTTTTTTTCTAATGGAAACTCTTCAAGATATAACTCAGTAGCCTCTTTAAGATTTGCAAGTGCTTCTTCAATTGTGCTTCCTTGACTTGCTGTTCCAATCTCTGGGCATGTTGCTACATACATGTCTTCTTCTTTTTGGACAATCGCTGTAAAAAGTGTCATGGAAAGGAGATAGTTGTGCTTGTTTTTAAAAGTTCCGAGAATTTTCGAGCAAACATACAATTTTTATACTACTGCATCACTTATACAAGTATGGGTATTCATCAAAAGACATTAACAGGATTTCGTGCATGGAGAACAAAGGCGTTAGAACCCGTCGCAAAACTGTTAATTAAACTTCACATCACGCCTAACATCCTCACATCCCTCTCGCTTCTAACTGGCCTTGCAGCGATCTATTTCCTCTTCACTAACCACACCAATTTCATCATTTTCGCTCTCTTACATCTATTCTTTGACGCACTTGATGGCGTCGTTGCACGACTCACACAATCAACAGAATTCGGCAAATGGTTTGATGTCATCACAGATACACTTATTTCCATTCTCGCGTTAGTGAAGACAGCATTATTTATGCAAGAATTGTACGCATACATTATTACAGTCCTCTTTATCATCGCATTCATCATCTATGCGATCACGAAAGGCAAGGCACGAATGATTTTTATTCGAACAGTTTCATTAATAGTCTTAGCAATTGCAACATCCCCTTCCATCCCATTTACAATAGAACTAATCTCAATTGGATTTGGCGTCGTGGGCATTCTTACTATTTTTTCACTTGGACGGCAGGTTAGATGGATTTCACAATAACAACTAGATCATTCTTTTTCGCAAACCAACCAGATACCCAATATAATTGACAACGAGATGTAAAAGTGGACTCACTATCAGTAATACCAACACTACTTCTGCTGGAGGTACAAAGATGAAAAATCCAAACACTAACGCGCCAATAACAAAATCAAGTTGATCAAACACTAACCACGGTTCACCCGGTGCGATTCCTGCCTTCCGTTTGTAATAACTCTCAATTAAATCACCAACAATCGCACCGATACCCATCAAGACACCAAGTCCTATCGTGAAATCACTATAATCAATCAATGCTAGGGCTGTAAATCCTTGTTTGTACGCCTGTTGCTGTAACCAGAACACAGTACCGCCTGCTACCGTTGCGACAAGAAGACCACGCCACGTTTTATTCTTCCCAAACATCTTTTCATTGATTGGAGTATCCTTAATGAAGGCAAACCGAAATAACACGGGCGCCATATTCGCGACGTATGCTGGCAGGAAGAAGTATAATGATGTCAAGATGAGTAATGTGAATTCCATGAAGTTACGAATTTGTGTCTGTATTTAATGTTTGCGTTTCAACACCCAGTATTGCTTTGTCGTATCAAACGGCCCGTTCTCTACCAGATCTACTTGTGTCTGTGTCTCAAGATATCCAGCTCCTCTTCTAAGATCTTGCATTTTCGTGTCATATTCTGGATTACCGGAAACCAGCTTTGGGTCAAGAAATGACGAACGATCTGTCGGCTCTTCAATAAGGATAATGCCATCTGGGGAGAGAACTCGAACCGATTCCGCTAATGTACTATCAAACCCCATTTTATGCCAGCTGTTCATATATAATACAACATTGTAGGGACCTTGAACAGGTAGTGCTTCCCCGGTACCGAGATATAAAGATAGATTATCTAACCCAATTTCCCGTGCCATCGCAAGTCGTTCTGGATTTGTATCAACACCATCATATTCCTGACATAACGGAGCGAGTAACGATGCCCATCGACCGCAACCAACACCCACCTCTAACACTGTTGCATCACTGAAACAGGTATATTGTTCAAGGATTGCTAACACTCTGTCACGTAAAAAAATGTTCTTTGGACTTAATGAAGTGTCAAATGAGTTCATACCTGCCTTCTGCAATAACTACTTTTAAAAACTTACTTAACAAAAATCAACAACATCTCTCAAACATTCTTAGCATCTCCAACACATCCAATATTAGATACTCTAACATATACATCAAAGTACTAGAAACTATTTAAATGAGATAAAAAACACAATTCCAAAAAACACTAGATATGGCTGAAAAGCAGATATCAAACACCACATATAGTGTTTTGTCACGGCGCAAGGAAAACAGTGCGTCATCAAAAAAAGGGAGTGAAACGATGTATTGTCTTTACTGTGATAACGCAGAAACCAAAGTTTTAGAATCACGAATTCTAGATGATTCTATGCGAAGAAGAAGAGAATGTCTTGCATGTTCTAACCGATTTACAACATATGAAAAAGCATCTTTCTCCCTTAGTGTCCAAAAGAAAGATGAACGTATCCAACCGTTTGAGATTCAGAAAATTGTGAACAGTTTTGTGAAAGCATGTGGCAAGGTAGAGGATGATGTAGCACAATCGCTTGCACGAAAAGTGCAACAAAAAGTGCTTCGGAAAAAAACGAATCCGATAACCTCCACAATAATAGGGAAATACGTCTTACAAGAACTCAAAAAGTTTGATAAAATTGCATATCTTCGATTTGCATCAATCTATAAGAATATAGATGATCCAAAATTGCTTGAGAAAGAAATTAGTTTACTAGCATAAATAATAATAATAATAATAATAATAAATACAAAAAAGGTGGTTAAACATGGAAAGTGAAATTATGATGGAACGGAAAGGGCTTACAATCCCACGATACTTTACACAAGAAGGTATCGATCCTACAACGATGTATACATATGAAAAACGGATCTCAGCAATCAAAAATCCTGACGGAAGTACCGTATTTGAAATGAACGACGTGGAAGTTCCCAATTCCTGGTCGCAAGTTGCAACAGATATCCTTGCACAAAAATATTTCAGGAAAGCGGGCGTGCCACTTCGTAATCAGGAAGGTGATCTCTTACTTGACGAAAACGGGAAAGTGATTACAGGCAGTGAAAGTAGCATCAAACAAGTTGCACATCGTATCGCGGGATGTTGGCGTCATTGGGGTGAGAAATTTGGCTATTTCAGAACGGCGGAAGATGCACAAGTGTTCTATGAAGAAATGCTATATATGATCATCGGCCAGTACGCTGCCCCTAATAGTCCGCAATGGTTCACGACAGGGTTAAATTGGGCGTATGGTATCACAGGACCAGCGCAAGGACACAGCTATGTTGATCCGTTAACGGAACAATTAGAATTTTCCAAAGATGCGTATAGTAGAAGCCAGCCGCATGCATGTTTCATTCAACACGTGAACGATGATCTTGTGAGAGATGGCGGTATCTTCTCATTATTAACACGGGAAGCGAGAATTTTCAAATATGGGTCAGGAACAGGAAGTAACTTCTCCCAAATTAGAGGGAAAGGCGAAAATCTTTCAGGCGGCGGGAGTAGTTCCGGGTTAATGTCCTTTTTGAAAATTTTTGATGCGGCTGCAGGTTCCATAAAATCAGGCGGCACAACACGACGTGCAGCAAAAATGGTATCTCTTGATTTAGATCACCCTGAAATTCAAGATTTTGTATGGTGGAAAGTAAAAGAAGAAGAGAAAGTCGCCGATCTTGTTGCGGGAAGTAAAATTTTGAAAAAACGTCTCTCAACAGTTATGGAGTTAGCAAAAAATAAGGTGGCGCCGCTTGAAGATTCCACGGTACAACACGCAATCAAAGCGGCTGCGAAAGATGAAATTCCGGTTAATTACATCGTTCGTGCACTCAATTTAGCAAAGCAAGGATATGATTTACCTCTTGCAGAATTTGATACACACTACGAATCGGAAGCATACTTAACCGTCGCAGGACAGAACTCAAACAATTCCGTTCGTGTTCCAAACGAATTTTTTGACGCGCTTGATAACGGTCGCGACTGGCAATTAAAAAGCCGGCGAGGCGGCGAGACAATGAGAACGATTGCAGCGCAGAAATTATGGGATGATATCGGGTATTGTGCATGGGCATCAGCTGACCCAGGTATTCAGTACGACACCACAATTAACGAGTGGCATACGTGCCCGGAAGGTGGCAGGATTAATGGAAGTAATCCATGTAGTGAATATATGTTTCTAGATGATACTGCCTGTAATTTAGCGTCCATTAACTTAATCAAATACTACGACGCACCAACGGAAACGTTTGACGTAAAGGGATATAGACACGCAATCAGATTGTGGACAATCGCGCTTGAAATTTCGGTGTTAATGGCACATTTCCCCTCTGAACAGATAGCAGTCAAAAGTTACGAATACCGAACCTTAGGGTTAGGATTTGCAAACATTGGGACGTTGTTAATGCTACAAGGCATTCCGTACGATAGCGATAAAGGACGTGCGTTCTGTGGCGCAATTGCCGCCATTATGACTGGCGATTCCTACGCAACCTCAGGAGAGTTGGCATCTATCCTTGGACCGTTTAAACATTACCAAGCAAATAAGGAACATATGTTACGTGTTATTCGAAATCATCGACGAGCAGCGTATGATAGTAAAGAGTATGAAGGTCTTACCATTAAACCACTCGCGATCGACCAAGAGTTATGTCCTTCTTCCTTACTAGAAGCGGCGCATGACGCATGGGATATGGCGCTTGAGAAAGGACAGGCCTTCGGCTACCGGAACGCACAGACAACGGTTATCGCGCCGACGGGAACGATAGGACTAGTGATGGATTGTGACACGACAGGTGTCGAACCAGATTATGCACTTGTCAAATTTAAGAAATTGGCAGGCGGCGGATTTTTCAAAATCGTGAACAATTCCGTGAAAGGTGCATTGGCAAAGTTAGGATACACGGAAGAGCAGCGTAACGATATCATCGCGTACTGTCTTGGTCATGGTTCGTTAGACAATTGTCCAACCATCAACGTGGAATCATTACGTGCGCGTGGATTGAATGATGAACAACTTACAGCAGTACGTAAAGAGTTGAAAAATGCGATGCAGTTACATTTCGTGTTTAACCAATGGACTCTTGGTGAAACGTTCTACAATAACGCAATGCAAGGCAAATCAGGGAGTTTCCTTGAAGCAATCGGATTCACACTAGAACAGATTCAAGCAGCTGATGAATATGTGTGCGGCACCATGACAGTGGAAGGAGCTCCTCATTTACGTGAGGAACATTACCCTATCTTTGATTGTGCAAATAAGTGTGGCAATACAGGAACGAGATACATTCATCCGTATGGTCACATGAAAATGCTTGCGGCAGCGCAACCATTCATCTCAGGTGCAATTTCAAAGACGATTAACATGCCGCGTGAATGGACTGTCGAACAGATTAAGAAAGCGTACTACGACTCATGGAACATGATGATCAAAGCAGTTGCACTCTACCGAGATGGATGTAAATTATCGCAACCGTTAAACACAACGATGCAAGATAATTCGCAACTTGCTAGCATTTTGCAGGAAACAACAGTTGAGGAAGTACCAGTAGGACCTACCACGTACGTGAAGAAGGTAGTCAAGGTGGGAGCGAAACGATGTGTATTAACAGCACATTTGGAAGGCGAGACAGTGAAAGGTATTTCCGTTGATCTCGATTGGCAATCACCTGTGCAGAAAGTTATGATGGATGCGTTGTTGAACACTATTAACTTCAGTATCCAGCAGAACATCGCACCGCAACAGTTAGCAAGTTCAGTGCAAGTGGAAGGACATCCAGTATTAGGACATTTGTACGATTTCCTCGCGGAATTCGATTTGTTTGTCGGGAGTACAACTCCTCTGAAAGTTGCAGCTCTTGCGACATCGAATGGAACACAAACACTTCCTGTATCAGTTGCCATGAAAGATGAGAAAATGAAATGTGCAGGATGTGGTGCGTCTCAGCTTAGACAGAATGGAACATGCATGCTCTGTGAAGTCTGCGGTGAAACGACCGGATGTAGTTAGATTTTGTTATTTTTCATTCTTATTTTTCACAAACAATTAAAAACTCCCAATTCCTCAACGACCCATGGAAACCTCACTAAAAACAGTCCAACACGTGATTAAACGAGATGGACGAACCGTTCCATTCCATCCTGAGAAGATCGCGGAAGCTATTTTCAAGGCTGCGCAAACAGTAGGTGGGAACGATCGTCAGATGGCGTCTGACCTTGCAGCAGATGTTGCAAAAGATATCGCGGAAAACCATCCGAAAGATACGCCAACCGTTGAGGAAGTGCAAGATGCCGTTGAACGTGTCTTAATCAACCTAGGCCACGCAAAAACGGCGAAAGCCTTCATTCTCTACCGCCATAAACGGAAGCAGGATCGAGTACGGAGAGCGCTTATTCTGGGAGAGGAACATGCCGATGATAACCTTGATTTCACGCAGGAAGCACTTAAAATCTTGGAGCAACGATATTTACAAAAAGATGAACTAGGAAGATTAATAGAAGATCCACGCCAAATGATTCTTCGTGTTGCAAGTGCAATAGCGGATGCAGATAAGAAGTATAACAAGAACGAGGAAGATGTTCGTCAACTAAAAATGCGATTTTTTGATCTGATTGCCTCTCGGAAATTTTTCCCTGCAACACCAACACTAATGAACGCGGGAACGAAGAATCAGCAATTGCATGCATGTTACGTGCTTCCAGTAAAAGATGACATGGAAAGTATTTTTGGTACGTTACATGATGCAGCAGTTATCCATCAGCAAGGTGGTGGGACCGGATTTAGTTTTACTCGTCTTCGTCCAAAACGAGATCCTGTGCAACATCATCTTGGCGTTGCACCTGGGCCTGTCTCGTTCTTACGTGTCTATGACCGTGCGCTCGATGTTATCAAGCAAGGTGGTGTCCGTCCTGGTGCAAATATGGCCGTGATGCGTGTTGACCATCCGGACATCATCCGATTTATTGAAGCGAAACGTGACAAAATGTCCCTTAAAAATTTTAACATATCCGTAGCCGTTACCGACAATTTTATGCGTGCTGTGGAAGAAGATCGGGAATATTACGTGAAAAACCCACGAACTGAGAAGTTTGTTGGGAAGTTACGTGCACGGGATGTCTTTGCCGTGATTACACAAAATGCGTGGAAAACAGGCGATCCTGGTTTAATTTACCTTGATGAAATTAATCGGAAACATCCTGGGAAACATCTTGGCGATATTGAAACAACGAATCAATGCGGAGAACTACCACTTCTCCCTTATGAAGGATGCGCGCTTGGCAGTATTGATGTTGCGAAATACATCAAAGGAAATGATCTTGACTGGCAGCAATTAGAAGAAGATGTGAAAACAGCGACGTATTTCTTAGATAACGTGATTGATGTCAATAAATATCCTCGCCGGGAGATTAAAGTTGCGACACTTGCAACACGTAAGTTAGGTCTTGGTATCATGGGATTTGCTGACATGTTATTTTCATTAGGGATACGATACGATTCTGAGGAAGGACTAGTGATGGGAGATAAATTGATGTCATTTGTGAAAAAGGTAGCGTACACAGAATCGCAACGCTTAGCATCCGAGAGAGGACCGTGCGAGGCGTGGAAAGGCAGCGATCATGAAAAAGCGGGCAGAATTATGCGTAACATGACCTGCATTTCGTTATCGCCGACAGGGACGCGAAGCATTCTTGCAGATACCTCACCTGGGTGTGAACCGGTGTTTGCCGTATCGTACCGGCGAACAGTTCTTACATCCAGCGAACTCGTGTTTGTGAATAAAGTATTTGAACGAGTTGCGAAAGAGAGAGGGTTTTATTCCCCCGAATTAATTAGGAAAGTTTCCATGCGCGGAGGTGTGCAGTCAATTAAAGACATTCCAAAAGATGTTCGTGACGTCTTCGTGACAGCACAAGATATAAAACCAGAATGGCATATACGTATGCAAGCAACGTTGCAGAAACATGTTGATAACAGCATTTCAAAAACCATTAACTTTCCCAGAACGGCAGCGATTAAAGATGTGGAGAACGTGTACTTACAAGCATGGAAAGCGAAATGTAAAGGAATAACCATTTACAGAGATGGAAGTTATGAAGATCAGGTAATCTCAATTGGGGAAGGGATGTAGAGTGTATAGACGAGTGCCAAATTCATTGGTACCCTCCGACAGCATGCGATAACATTGTATGAGCGATATGTAAGCCGAACATGAGGAACAAGGTGACTCATAATCGGTGAGGCGCCAGAGACGACCGTGTCCTGGTACTCATGTACAACAAAAAAGATGAAAATATATACAAAAATTGGTGACAGAGGAAAAACGACGTTTTTCGGATGTGGACTTGTAAGTAAAGACGATCCACGTATCGAGACCTTCGGCGCGCTGGATGAATTACAATCAGTTCTTGGCGTTACCATAAGCTTTCTGGAAGATGAAAAACTTAAAGAGATTTTAACACGGATTCAGAACGACTTATTTCAGGTTGGCGCAGATATTGTAGGAAGTAAGTTAGCAGAAAAAAGTATGCCACGTATTCAAACAAGCCACATTGACGAGTTGGAGAAAGATATTGACATATTACAAGATAAGTTAGGTATGCCGACCGCGTTCATTCTTCCTGGTGGGACGAAAGCTTCAGCGTTTCTTCATTTATGTCGGGCGATTACACGACGGGCGGAGCGGTCGTTAGTGAAAACACAATCAGTCATTGATTTGAATCCTGAATTGTTACGCTATGTCAACAGGCTAAGTGATTTCATGTATGTTCTTGCGCGAGATGCAAATAAAGAAGTGAAGGAGCAGCAACCAATTTATAAGTATATGGAACAGTGAGCATGGGTACCCTCCGGCAGCAAGCAAAAACGTCTGTGTGTGCGAAATATAAGCCGAGGTGCCAGAGACAGCCGTGCCCTGGTACCCACCAAACTTTTATATACAACAAAAATGTTCTTTACCACATGTCAGCACAAGAAGCGAGAGATGTCATCAAAAAAGTACACAATCTTCTAGAGAAAACGATTGAGGCAGGAGCAGGACAGTTACATCGATTGCATGAGTTACACGCTGCCTTGGCACATCACGATCAAAAAAATCTTCACGTGAAAGAAGCAGTTGCAAGTACGAAGCGTATGAAGAAGCCCGCTACCAATTTAAAGAAAACAGTGGAAGAACTTCGTAGTGAAATTGCGGAGCTGATACTCGTTCTTGATAAGTATGAAGGAACGGAAGGATTTATTCACTATTTTAAAAAATGGAATACGGAGTTAGAAATTTCCGTCAACCAACTTCTTCACGATTTATATGGTGGTAGTAAATGTGTACAGGAGTTACTTAATGACGCGGAAAAGATTCTTAGTAAAAAAAGTGGATCCATTAACAAAATTCTCCCAATCCAAAACAAGATTGTATCAGCCATGAAAGATCTTGAGAAACAAAATGGAACGATACAATCAGTTTTGAAACATC
This sequence comes from archaeon, assembly GCA_002686315.1. Taxonomy (GTDB): domain Archaea; phylum Nanobdellota; class Nanobdellia; order Woesearchaeales; family GW2011-AR9; genus UBA11998. Next base: position 17,879 of record NZBO01000012.1, read on the forward strand.
TTGGAAAAGCCGTGCATGCCATTGAGAAACGTGGATTTAAAGATTAAATTAGTGCGCGTGCTGTGGTTCAGGTTCTGGCGCGTGTGTTTTCTTTTTGAAAGGTGCACGTGACGCTGTTAAATAGAGGAGAATAAAGGTTGGAAGAAGGTACATCAAAAGGGCCCATCGTGAATTAGTGTATATGTATACCCCAATAAGCGCGCCCCATGACAGCATGTATAGTGCTCCCACGAAACCAGAAGAACTAGATTGACCTGCTTTCGCGGCGATACGCACCCAGTAAAAGAAATTGAGGAAGACGGAAATGGTGGCAAAAATGATCGCGACAACGAAAAATGTTTTATGTATACTTGAAAGATTTGCAATGATATTCTTGATAGCCGCAAGAACCCCTCCTTTTACTACCTGTGCTAACACTCCCGCTTGCGCAGCCGCAGTATCACTTATCAATATATGTAACGATTTCCACCCTATAAATACAGCCATACTCACAAATAATAATGCCACTAATTCACCAACAAAACTAAGAATGGCAAGAGGTGCAGGCAGATCTGCGGCCTTCGCTTTCACATAATCATATCCACCGGGGAGAAACGCAAGCCATCCATCCTGTCCATTTATTTTTGGTACCATGACCGTGAAACAAATCGCGCGGAAGATTGGGAAGATAAGAACAATGAGATATGGCCAGTGTGATGAGAATAAACTAAATATAATTACTTTCAGAAACTCCACAACATCTACCATCTTCCTTGTTAACAAAACAACCTATTTAAACCTTTTTGTGAGAAAAGTAGTAACTCAGAAGTGATTAAAAAGGTAAAATTTATAAAGAATTGAGTCAAATTGAAGAGTAAATATGAAAATCCAAGGATTAGTAACAGCAGCATTGATTGCAGGAACACTGGGATGTGTTAGCAGACTTCCAACAACAACGTTAGAGAATGTAGTTACACATCAAACTCAAATTAAAAAAGAGACAGCAGACCCACATGATCATCTTCAATATCTTCGTAGTGGAGAATTTATTATTCCCGACAATGTTTTTGCAGCATACGCAAGGGCAATTGATCCACGAATCCGAAAAGGGATATTTGACATGCCACTAGGTGGATTCTCCAGCATAAACTATTTAGATACCAACGAAGAGATTGACTATTTTAAAGATGAATTAGCTAAATTACAACTTTCTGAAAAAGATGTCACAGCATACGCAACAATTCTGAGTTCCGAAGGAAACATCACATTTCCAACCTCTGTTGTAAATGGGGGGGAATTAGAATGGATTCTTCCACACGAGCGATTTCACAAAGAGATGAATAAACTCTCAACAGTCGATCAGCGAATCATGGATGCGGTAGCACGGGAAGTACTTGGGAGATATTATACCTTGGAAGAAGCAGAGGCATCTCCAGAACAATTTGATCCAATTGAAATTAGTATCAAAAAAGATCTTCTCCCCACGATGAAAAAACAATGGGACGCCCTTGAGAAAAAACACGGTGTGGAACTTACGTGGGAGGAACGAAAACGATCGTTAGGTATACCATTAGTTCAAAATAAAGATCTTGCTGGTCCAAGTTATACCATTCAAGCGCATATGAATTCAGAAGAATTATGGGCTCATCTCTCAGATGGAAAGTATCATCATCGTTTGGAAAAAGTTTTGCAAACTGAGTTTCCTGAAGCATACGGCTTATTTGATAAAATTAGGCAACGAACAAAGGATATCGCACATTATAACCCAACTCTACCTGCCATCACACAAGATAAATTCACCAGAAAACAATTCATCATCACAGGGAAAGAAGATCAGATTCCGGAACCAATATGTTCAGAATATGGTCTTCAAGAGAAAGTACTTGTGTTTGATTCTGACTATTGTCCGCCATGTCGAAAGGCGATGCCACGGATTAAAGAAGCCGCTGCTGAAACAAACACACAAATAATCTATCTCAACGTAGGAAAACCACAAGATATCATGCACGCGGCAGAATTAGGTGTACTTACCAACGGAACGCCCACAATGGTCGTAGGATGTGACATACTTATAGGTGCATATGACAAAGAAACATATGTTGAGACATTACGAGAACATCAAAAGAATAACCGTTAATTTATCGCCTTTTCAATTCCTTCACTATCAAATCACTCACATCAAGTTTACTTTCTTTCCTCTCAATCGTATTTGTGCATAGTACGCGAGTAACACCATTCTTTTTCATTCTGGGTATAGCATTCTCTACAAAAATACCATGCACGCCAATAGCCGTAATTGATTTTGCACCTGCTTTCTTTGCTTTTTTCGCTGCCTGAATAATCGTATTTCCTGTTGAAATGATATCATCCACTATCACGACATCTTTTCCCTTGATAGGAATTGGATTTTTCATCTTACTTGTCACTTTACGTGAAGAGAATCGTGTTTTTTCTAAACAGGTAACGGGACATCCAACTTGTTTCGCGACAACTTCCGCCCATTGAAACGATTCCCAGTCAGGACCAATGATAACAGGATTTCTCACTTTAGATTTTACATAATCAGCGATAACACTATTCGCTGTCATTTTTGTGGCAGGTATCGTTAAAATTTCCTTCAATGATTTGTATCTGTGAAGATGTGGGTCGATAGTTATGATTTTATCAACTGAGATGTTAAGCATATTTGCCATTACTCTACTTGTAATACTTTCACCATAATTAAACATCTTATCCTGTCTCATGTATGCTAGATATGGTGCAACTAAAATTACTTTTTTTGCACCTA
>NZBO01000013.1 GCA_002686315.1 archaeon
ACTGTTTTATGCATACTTCCTTGCAATAACATTGCGACTGCTTCACGTGCAATACTTACTTGCTGTACTTCCCCAATAATACCAATCGTTTTTCCATAAATAGTAACATAACAGTCAGTTAACCGTTCAATTTCTTCACGAGATCTGCCACCTTTCCCGATAACACGTCCCTTCAACCGTTGCATGGTATTTTGACTTTTCCCTGCGATATCTTTCATGTTAATCATTTCGAATGCATAATCTTGTTTCAATAAGAGAAGTGCAGTGTTTGGATTAAAGCCGCGTGCAATCGCTTTCACAATTTCTCTAGCCGTGTAGAGTTTGAGACCATCATCACCACGAATTTCAACATCGCCTTCCTTTGAGATATCTAACTGACACTGGGATTCCTCTTCAATTTTCTTTTTTGTTTCTCCACCTGTCCCAATAAGTACTGCAACACGCTCTTCAGGTATCTTTATCTCGTACGAAAATTCATCGTGATTGTCATGTGTTTCCATGGTAGTTGTAACCTTAGTTCTTTTATAAATTTGCCTTGAAAGTACGTGCTCGTTGGCCCTCTTGTTGAATCCTCGCTGCTTCATATAAAATATCCCGTAACAGTGGAAGATCGGAAATGTTTTGTGTTACAAAATAACGTACGTTGTTTTCCGTTTCATCTTTTCTAATATCTCTTAATTTTGCGGCATTTAGCACTGTTAATAACATATTAGTGGAATCTCGAGTTGGTATTCCATCTAGATATTGAGCATGGACGATAAGGTGAGCAGTCTCTCTTTGTTGATATACAACTCCGACGTAACGTCCATTTGTATGCGTATTATCGCAAAATATTGCCGTAACTTGATTTTGTGATTCATCTACACCTTCAAAAAAGTGTGTATTAAATTCATGGTGAGGAGGAGGACTTAACTGAGACTTTGGACTACCTTTTCGTTCTTGAGGACCACCAATTATTCTAGATGAAAAATACTTACCTTCTGCTTCTATTACACTATCGCCAATACGTAATTCCAATTTCCCAGAAGGAAGTAAACACCCTAATCTTCGTTCAGCTGCTCTTCCATGATATAGATCATCCATAAAACCTCACGAAGAGGTCTATTTTTTAAACATTTCCTGTATTTTGGTAACATCTATATCAATACGCAACTTTGTACAAAATTGTGCGATGTTCTTGATATCACGTTCAAGCAGTTCTTCCGAGTTAGGTGTTTTCACTAACGTCGCTTGAGAGAAATCAATCAACACTGGTTTCTCGTTATCATTCAAAATGTTAAATGATGACAAATCACCATGAATCATGCCAGCATCATACAACTTTTTCATTTCACGTACAATATCTTGTATGAATTGATACGGATATGCAGGATAGTGATCTTTCAACGGCGGTGCAGGTATTGTATTTTTCACATCACCAATAAATTCCTCCACAATAACATTATTCTTCCAGCCAAGTACTTCAGGTACCTTCACACCAGCATTATACGCTTTCATCAAATTTTTATATTCCCGTTGCGTCCAAGACAAAATAATCTGTCTTCTATTATTTTTAAGAAAATCATATCGTGGATCTTTTTTAATGTAGGAGAACATCGTCTTAAAATCCGCATTTTGCATCCGATAGATTTTCACAATGACTTTTGTATCTCCTGCTTTGGCAATGAAGACATTTGCTTCCTTCCCTACACTTAACGGAGATTCCAGCTCATCGAAAATACCTTTACTTTGAAGTGTGAAAAGAGTACGGTTCGTAAACTCATCAAATACACCTTTAAGGGTTTTGAATCGTTCTTGATAGGTTAGAGTGACCATTTGTGTATTGAGAGAAGGTGTGTTTATAAAATATTGCAGTGTATGTTTACGCGACAGTTGCCACATATTCCTCAAGACCTTCATGCCATAAATCCCATGCAGCTTCTTTTCCATTTTGTCGAGTCCAAGAAAGAGCAGGCATCAGAAGGTGATATCGAGGATCTCTCTTAATGACATCGAGATGTAACTTTCGTATGTCGTCAATATTAACAGGTACATCTAACTCACGAACTGCATCTTCCATACATAAGTGTGCTAAACTTTCTGTGACTGCTTCCATTGCCACATCAGAAAAATGCTTCGCACGTTGTGTATTACCATGCCCATGTCGGTACGCAAAAAAAGGAGCTTTGAGAAGAGGACCAAGATATTCCGAAAATATCCCAAATAAGAGTGAAGGTGAAGAAGGAACAAAAATTCTATATTCATCTGAATTGTCATGAAACATTGCAGTCGCACCGCGCTCGACAATGGGAGACGTGGTCGTCTTTTGAATTACATTTTGTGTTCTTTTGTTAATAACGGAACCTGAAATTAATTGATACCTACCTCTTCCCACATAAATACCTACAGGATTAGGGATATCATCTTTACCGATTACGTGAATGTGAGGATCTTGCTTCCCCACTCGTCCAGGTAAGAGATCTTCCAACAAATCAATGGCATCATGGCAATATCGCACCGCGGAGTTAGTTCGTTCAGTCGTATCCGGAATGGCAACAGTTTTGGATCGGACACGAACACTGATACCATCCTTAAAATGAGGGATATAAAGAGGATCTCGTTCGTTAATTTTCTGCTGTGCCATAGCCAATATCATATCTGCTGCTCTTTTTTCGATTCCATACCTTATGGAAGCAGGTTTCTCAGGACCAAATTGTACTGCTAAATGCTTAAATGCGCTATATGTGCCCACACGCAATATCTCTTGTGGTTGCAAAAAGTCCCATGTTTGTGGCTCCGAACGAGAAAGCAGATAGGCAATACCAGGCACAAGTGCAAGACTTCCAAGTAAAAACGTTCTTCTTTCCATATTAAATCATAATAAGACCTCTTCTTAAACTTTTCCACCATAACCACTAGGAAGTAAAAACAAACCAAAAAGCTTATAAAGTAACACTACTAACGAGTTACAAACACCTTAAAACCACCTCTTTTCCTCAGTAAATCTGCGCGGAACTGAGCATTTCGGTGTTCACAAAACGTGGGTTTACTGGGGTTTTTTACATATATTCTACATGTCGAAATTTTGCTCTAAATTAGAAAAGAAGGCAAAAATAAGCTCGATCAAACTGATAATTGAATAAAACACCCAAAGTTTTATATAGTAGAAGAGACACGAAATATCCAGCCCGTCACGAGAGTACCTGTGGGAGCCAACGACAACGTTCAAGCTATGAACTCGGGGGTTAGTAGCACGGGCATCATTATTACAAGACATGAGACAGGCATGTCATCTCAACGAATATGATCAAAAGGATCATATTGAAGTCTGACACACTTCAGAAAAATAGAAATCACTATCCTTCATCACAACAATACAGGATCAGATTCTATTTTTCACATAAACACACAGAAAGTGTACATTCACTATCACATATCGCTCATTGACATGAGATCTAGGTAGTAGTGCATTTTCTAAGGGGGAAATTAACAATGGCAAAAATAAGCCCAGTAGCATCAAAGTATATCGTTCATGCAAACATCTTAATTGAAGGAATCGTCGATCGACCAGACGTTATCGGCGCAATCTTCGGACAAACAGAAGGATTACTTGGAGATGATTTAGAATTACGTGAATTACAACGATCTGGCCGTATTGGCAGGATTGAAGTCAACATGAGTACGTCAGGTGGGAAAACAAAGGGAGAAATAATCATCCCAAGTTCACTTGATAAAACAGAAACAGCGATTGTTGCAGCAGCACTTGAGATCATTCAACGAATTGGTCCATGTAACGCGAAAATTGTTGTTGACAAAGTAGAGGACGTTCGAACATCAAAACGACAATTCGTTGTACAACGAGCGAAAGAATTGCTTAAAATGATGGCATCAACGACACTTCCTGATTCGCAAGAAATTTCAGATGAAGTTGCAAAATCAGTACGTGTCATGGAAGCGGTTGAAATTGGTCCTGAGAAGTTAACTGCAGGTCCTGCAGTTCTTGACGGTGATGAAATCATCATTGTAGAAGGAAGAGCAGACGTGTTATGCTTACTTAAAGCAGGATTCAAGAACGCGATCGCAATGAATGGCACAAGTTGCCCGCAAACACTTAAAGACCTTGCACGAAAGAAAACAACGACTGTATTCGTAGATGGTGATAGAGGAGGAGATCTCATCATACGAGAATTGTTAAACGTGACAGAGATTGATTTTGTCTGTAAAGCGCCTGATGGTAAGGAAGTCGAAGAGTTAACGAAGAAAGAATTGCATAAAGGTCTTCGAGGTAAAATTACGGCAGAACAAGCAAAGTTAGATCTCGGCGTGCAAGCAGATGGTTCATTAAAACAACCGCCACGAGGACGGTTTCAACAAAAAAATCAACGGCCACAACGCCGAGATTCACGAAACTTTTCGCAGCAGAGACAACAGCGACCAGCACCTGTACGAACACCGCAAAAGGTAGCGGAGTTATCAAGTGAGGAGAAGAAGAAGTTGAAACAAACAATGGAAGATTTGTTTGGAACGAGAGGTGCATGCATTTTTGATCCAAAGTTAAACGTTCTTGGTAAGGTGCCTTTATCTGAACTTACAAGTACCGTGAAAAGTCTGAATGGTGGCATGTACGCACTGGCGTTAGATGGTGCTGTGGATGTAGATCTTGCAAAAACCTGTGAACGATTAGGCGTCAAACATATCGTTGGAACGTCATCTAAAGTGAAAGGGTCAAAGGTTAATGTTGTAACGGATGATCAATTGTAATTTTTTTAATTTATTCTTTATTTTAAGCCGATAGATTTATTACCATTTCATTCTTCACACTCACATGGCATTCGATGTAATTATCGGCCGATCGAAAAAAGATGTGGCGAAGTTTGGAAAGAGAGGTACCGTTCTTGTAGGAAAACAGTACGTGCGAATGGGACAGACAACGTCATTATCGAACCCTGTGTATATGGATGTGGCAGGAGCACACGTGGTGTTTGTGGTGGGGAAAAGGGGAAGTGGCAAGTGTCTTCATGGCGATAGTTTAATCACATTAGGAGATGGTTCTCTTGTTAAAATAAAAGATCTTGAAGAAGATCAACAGAACATTTTTTCCCTAAATCAAGACTTTAAAATGGTCGAAGGAGCAAAATCACATTTCTATAAAAGACCTGTTACAAAACTTCTTGAGATTACACTTCGAACAGGTAAAAAGATTAAAGTTACACCAGAACATCCTTTGTTGACTGTTAAAGGGTGGCAAGCGGCTGAAAAATTGGATCTTAGCACAAGAATTGCAACACCAAGAATTTTGCCTNCTTTTGGAGATAAAGCTTTACTGGACCACAAAGTGAAGTTATTGGCATATATTATTGCAGAAGGACATCTTAGTAACGGATTTGTTTTATTTTCTAATGCAGATGACAAAATCGTTAATGAGTTCACGTATAGTGTGAAAGAGTTTGATTCAAATCTTCGTGTGAATGTTCATAGTAAAAAGCCCTGTTACCGAGTTAGCCAAATAAAAAAACAAGTAACAAGAGAAGTCCCCCGAAATGAAAGTGGACAATTTCTAGGTGGACCTGGTTGCGATAAATCTTCAATTCGAAAATGGTTTGAAGAGTTAGGTATGTACGGAAAATTAGCTCTTGACAGATCCATTCCTAATTGTATATTTACTATGCCAAAACAGCAAATAAGTTTGTTTTTGAACAGATTATTTTCATGTGATGGAACCATTTACAAAAAAGCGAACCATTGGTTTGTAAGTTATTGCTCTTCGTCAACTGAATTAATTTCGCAGGTTCAACATTTACTTTTACGTTTTGGTATCGTCTCAAGAATACGAAAGAGAATTATTCAAAATAAGTTCGAATCAAATGAGTTAGAGATATATGGTGAAAATGTTAACGCGTACTTACAAGAAATTGGTTTTTTTGGTAAAANGGAAGAAAGAGCAGCGATTGCGCTAAAAGAAGCAGTCAAAATCATACGAAACCCTAATGTAGATACTATTCCAAAAGAGATATGGGATATGTATAAGCCAAATAATTGGGCCGAAGTGGGACGTAAAATTGGGTATGCACATCCAAAGGCACTGCGTGAAAGTCAACGATATTCCCCATCAAGGCAAAAATTATTACAGATAGCAAAAGCTGATGAGTCGGATTTAGCTATGAAATTCGCAACATCAGATATTTTTTGGGACGAAATAAGGGCGCTGAAATATATTGAAGGAAACTTTGAAGTATATGATTTAACAGTGCCAGATAATCATAATTTTGTTGCAAATGATATAGTTGTGCATAATTCATACACAATGGGTGCTATCGCGGAAGGTATGGCTGATTTACCACCAGAAATTAAACAAAACTTGTCAATTGTATTGTTAGATACCATGGGTATTTATTGGACAATGAAATATCCCAATTATCAAGATGCAGATCTTGTGAAAAAATGGGGGTTCGATCCAAAAGGGTTAGACGTCAAAATATATACACCAACAGGATTCTACTACAAATATCAAGAGCAAGGTATTCCTACCGACTTTCCTTTTTCTCTTAGGCCAATAGACGTTGAACCGTACGATTGGTGTCACGCATTTAGCCTTGACCCCAATTCTGCAGAAGGAGTGCTAATAACACGATTAGTGCAACAGCGATTCAAGGTTGGGGAAAGTTATGGAATTGATTCACTTATTGATGATGCACGGAAAGATACAGAAAGTGATAAAGTCACCAAAAGTGTTGTTGTCAACCAGTTCGAGAAGGCGAAAGGATGGGAAATATTTTCAAAAGAAGGAACGCCACTTAAAAAAATTGTTGCCCCTGGACAAGTTACCGTGTTAGATGTCTCGCCCTATGCAACCATCGCATCCGGCTGGGAAATTAAAGCGTTAGTAGTAGGCATAATTAGCAGAACATTATTTCAGCAACGGATGCTCGCACGGAAAACGGAAGAATTCAAATCTGTTGATGCAGCATTACATTATTTCTCGAAAGATACGGAAGAGAAAATGCAAGATCCACTCGTGTGGTTAGCGATTGATGAAGCACATGAATTACTGCCACATGACGGGAAAACGGCTGCATCCGATGCGCTAATTACGATATTACGTGAAGGACGACAGCCAGGTATTAGTTTGATCCTCGCAACGCAACAACCTGCGAAAATCCATACAGATGTTATGACACAATCAGACACAGTGTTATCTCACCGGTTAACTGCACGAATGGATGTGGAAGCGCTTGGCTTATTAACACAAAGTTACATGCGGGAAGGCTTAGAAAAAGAAGTTGATAAACTACCGCGTGTGAAAGGCGCGGCGGTGATTTTTGATGACGCGAATGAACGTATTTTCCCTGTACAAATGCGACCCAGATTTACGTGGCATGGCGGCGGTTCCCCAACAGCTATCAAGAAAGGCACAAAAGAAAATTTTGAACGTGAGTTGAAAAGTATTGAGGGGTATTAGATGTTACAAGAGATTGTAGAGCAAATAGTGGAACAGTATCATGCTTCAGTCATTATTCTTGTTGGTTCACGGTATGTTGGAGATCATACTTCTACAAGTGATTGGGATTTTTTTGTGTTAACACCAAAACTGAAAAAAGGACATGACAGATTAGACGTATATGAACAATATGGATTCCCGGATAGAGAAGGAGAAGACATTGACATTACATTTCTTCCTGTTTCAGCAAAATTTGACTATGAAAAATATGGAAAAAAGTTACGGTACGCAAAAGTTGTGTTTGATTCAAAAGGAATTGGGAAGCAGATTATGAAAGAAGCTATCGAGTATTACAAGAAAGGGCCGAAAAAATGGTCCATTACAGAAAAAGAGTTAGAACGAAGACGATCTCTGCGATATATTGGTAAAATGAATGAATTACTTCAAAAGAAAAAATATGATCATTTATTGTGGCGATTATCATTCTACTATACTGAACGACTTATTCCATGGTGGTTTTGGAATAAGGGAGAATGGCAGTTACGACCACAGGAAGCGTTTTCATATATTAAAAAGAAAGATCCAACATATTATAGAACATTACAAAAGATCTTTGGAGAAACATCGTATAAGATAAAAATCAGTGCATGTGAGAAATTGCATGTGATTCTTTTTGGGGATTAAACAACCAACACCACGTTCACACCTTTCCTCAAACTCTGCCTAATAACAACTTTATACTCGCCTTGTTTCAATTTATATCGCATTTCTTTTCGTGAGTCGAATGAAAGGAAACAATTTTTATCCCCAACATGAATGGTTATTGCACTGCTGGTTGTACCTTGCGTAAAAAGCGGGTTCCGCATCAAGTTAGGTTCCCTCACGACAAACCCCATCTTATTTCTTGAAAAAGGTTTCCCTCCTGCATTACGATACCACGCACTCGAACCTTGTTTGGTTGCAATGATGATACCAGAGGAAATGACAATTTCTGACTTCGTCCCGGCAGTAATCTTAAAATTAGCTGTTTGATCTTGTTCCACTGGCCCGATATAGATCTCATTAACAGCTGTTTGCGATAATGATTTCCCGTTTATCATTGCATGTAACCGTGGCCATGTTTCGATGTTGTATTGTTTTTGCTGGATTTTTTGTAGTACATTACGGATATCCTTAATACACACACTTGTCAACGCGCCAATACTTCCTTTCTTCGGATTTGTGTGAGGATTCGAATTAATACCTAAGATGGAAGTGGAAGAACAATGTTGCGCTGCACTTAAGAACGTACCATCACCACCAAGCGTCAGAACGAGGTCATAGTCATCACAATCAAATTTGTGTTTCGTGGTATCTTTCACATAGGTAACATTCCAATCAGTTTCATGTAATGCGTCTCTAAGTACCTTTTCTGCTTTCTGCTGTACTGTATGATTTTCTTGTAGATGTTTCTTTGTAAATAGTGGAAGTGAACCCCATCGTGTTCTATGTAATTCATATCCGGTCGTTTTGAGAAGACAAAGGATTTTCATAGTGTAATAAGAAAAAAGAAGTTAATAAAATTACCGAAACCAAATATACTGCACAACTACCGCTGCTAAGATAAATAATGTTAGTGCTAGTACTGCTTTCGCATTTAATTTCACACCTATACGTTCTGAAAACTCTCGGATACAGCCATGGTCATGATTCTCTTTCATACACACTTTATGCCCACGTAGTCGTTGCGTCACGGTTGTCATGGGACACACTAACCCAAACTTTCGATATTTCATCATGTACAACCCCATTCCAACCTGCGTTGCAATTAAGAAAAGGACATACCAGAACTGAAAACTTACCTTACCTGGCCAAATTGAACGTGGAACAAAGAAGGGAATGAACGTCATAAAGACAACCGGGAAATGGAGCCAGAAAATGAGTTCCGCGAGAAACGTTTTGCACTTCATGACGTGAAACAACAAGACAGATATTATAAATCTTTACTCTGTCAAATACATCTCGATTCGTTCTCTTCCCTTCCCTTTATTCTTTCTGCTTAATCGAAGAGGACCAATTTCAGTTGTATTTTTAACATGCGTCCCGCCACATGGCATCTTCCAATTATTACATGTCCACCATTTCAAATCTGATTTCTCTGTATCAGGAAGCATCGCGATGTCATGATTTCCTGCAATAAATACATTGACAGCTTTTTCAATTTCAGGTAATTTCTCCGCTAACGGCTTATCATATCCAAAATCCATTCTCGCCTTTTCCGGTTGAATTTCAGATCCGTTAATCTTGACTTTTCCAAGAATATCTATTACAATGTAGTAGACAATATGTGCAGCTGAATGTAATTTACGTAGTTTTTCACGTCTTTTCTCATCAATTTTTACATCAACAGTATCGCCAACTTTAAAATCAGGTTCTCTTTCTAACGTATACACAATATCAACGATATCTTCCTTATCGCCTTCCTTTTTCGCTTCTATAACAGTAATACCACCAATTGTTCCTTCGTCTGATAACTGCCCACCAGAGAAGGCGTAAAAGATACTTTGATCTAACTTTACCATGTTTCCATCAATTTCAGTTACCGTAGCTGTACATTCCGTTTGGTACGGATCGTCCCAGAATAATTTTTTCATGGGAAGGTAAAATAGAGGTATTATAAGTATCTTTTGTAGGCATATGCCTATTTTAAAGCCCTATCCCGTTCCCAACCACATTCATTATTTTTGCTTCTGCTTTACGAAGATGGTTTTGAAACGTCGATCGTGCAACCCCTACCTTTCTCGCTAATTCAGCAACAGAAACAGTACGGGGATACGAATAATACCCTTGTTCTTTTGCAAACAAGAAGGCCTCTTTTTGTTTTACTGTTAATTTAGGCATTGCTTGATGAATAAATAATGAAGGCACCTCCTTTTTCAATTTGAGCATGTCAACTTCCCCTATTGTTTGGATCCCTTCATAGAATGCAACTAATCTCGCACGATCCCAACTGCCAAGTTCCCAATATTCATATCCGCCTTTTGTTAATACCGGGCTCACCATGAATAACGCAGGATCCCAATGCTGCGCGATATAGTCTTCTCCTTCAATAACTACAAAAAGCTGGTTATTTTTATATTCGTATTTCACTACACTTGGTTCTTTTTGAACAGCTTTCAGTAGTTGTTGTTTCTCCTCCTCAGATCCTTGCAAGATGTCAACACCGCTATGATATTTTTTCCCGTTTTTTTCCCATTTACCAAGTGGTAACCCAAACAAACTAACCTTATACGTCGCTGTTTTCGGCGTCATCCAGCAATCATGTTTAATCTTAAATTTTGCAACCCACATAGCAAAGAGAAGGAGGAGATAGTAGAAAAATGTTGTGATCATGAATCGCTACAGAAGGTTTATAAAGTCACCCCCTTGGAATGACAATAATGGGAGTTAACCAACGAATACTTGACATGAACCTCGATGAAAGACAACGAGAAGATCTCGTAGCAGCTATCATTGCAGCAGGAATGCATAGTGGTTCAGAGACAGCTTTAAGCGCCCCAGAACATGTAACGCGGCTTGGTGATGTAACTGAAGCGATTCTTGAAGATCCCCTTGCACAAGAGTACAACATAACTCCTGAAACCGTCGAGAACGTTCTTGCTACATGGCAGCCGGATGGTATGATGACATTTGCTGAAAGATTAAAATTGACTGAATCTCTTGGTGCGAGAGATAGACAATATCAGAAAGAAGTTGCAAAATTAGCAAGAAGGTTTGTGCGAACATACTTAACAAAACCGGCTAGGTATATACCACGAGGAGATCAAAAGATTCATGTTCCAGAATTTGTTGTAGGAGAATATACCTTAAGTTTAGATTTGACAACAGGTGATCAATTTGCTGTAGTTACAAAAGAAAATTCTAAACATCCTCTCAAAGTTGCCTTTACATCTAGATATCATCGAATTCGTCCTAATTTCCATATAACTGAAACATCTTGGGATGATTCAGAAGAATTCAAAGGAAAGATTCCATCAACAGGAATAAAAGGGAAATATCATCCTCATGACACAATTTACTATCCTTCTTTTAATGCCTATGGGGAATCTCCAAAATGGGCAGTTGTTGCTATTCAGCGTATTTTTAGTACCGGCATTACAAAACCTTGTGCCTATGTTGAAAGCCTCCTTTACGATCTATTTGAAAAAGGCAGTAAAAATCCCACACTTGACATGCTTCGGCAAGTTCCTATTGTTGTGCAAAGAGCAGTACAACGACGGGATGAAATTTTGACTGCCCGAGTACAAAGATTATCTGATTATCAGGTCTAAAAACTAGATACTGTCTACATAACCAATTCCCCACATAAACCTTATAAAATACCCTCATTATTACAAAGATATGGCAAAAACACGGACAGTTGTAGGGAAATATCTCTTTCTCGATATCATTGGATTCTCCCGAAATAGGACCGTGGAAGCACAGACAGATATCGTCAAAGTAATGAATCAAACCGTGCATGATTCGTTACAAGAGTTAGAAATACGTTCTAAAAAACGTATCTTGATTCCAACAGGTGACGGGATATGTATCGCATTATTAGATATTACTGATCCGTATGACATCCATATGCAACTCGCATTAAAAATTCTGCAAAAGATTCATGAATATAACCATGCAATAGAAGATGACATGCGGCAACTTCAGATACGAATAGGGATCAACGAAAACACAGATAACTTAATCGTGGATGTCAATGGAAATGATAACGTGGCAGGTGCGGGTATCACCGAAGCGCAGCGTATCATGGATCGAGGGGATGGAAGTTGCATCTTAGTAGGAAGAACTGTGTATAGCAACTTGAAACAGCGTGAAAGATATGTCGGCAGATTCCGAGGATATGTGACACTTATCAAGCATAAACAGAAATTAGAAATGTATCAATTACTCAATCCGTCTTTAGAATATCTTAATTCGAATGTTCCTGAATCGTTACAAGACTTCGTAGGGAAAATTAGGAAAGAAAGTGGGAAAGTCAAGAAGTGGTTGAAGTTATAATTTCATAGCACGTAATCGTTTTGTTCGCTCCTTTGTTGAGGGATGTGTGGAAAAGAGATTAAGCATACTTTTTCCTCTGAAAGGATGGTGGATAAATAAATGAGCTGTTGCTTCCGTTGTGCCCATCTTTCGTAAACCGTGATGATGGACACTCCCTTCAATCTTTTCTAAGGCAGATGCCAACGATTCCGAATCATGAATCAGTTTTGCACCCGTTTCATCCGCTAAATATTCTCGGCTTCTACTAATTGCGAACTGGATAACCATTGCCATAATTGGCGCGATAATTGCAAGCACTAATAGTTCCACGATACCTCCATTATCTCCATCTCTTCCTCCAAAACCGCCCATAATTGCACCCCATCGTGCCATCATCGCAACGAATGAAATAACACCTGCAATGGTAGCAGCGACTGAGGAGATTAAAATGTCTCGATTCTTGATATGACCTATTTCGTGTGCCAATACGCCTTTCAATTCTTGTTCTGTAAGGATATTCATGATACCTGTTGTCACGGCAACAGCCGCATGATGCTTATTTCTTCCTGTGGCGAAGGCGTTTGCTTGAGGCATGTTCATGATATAGATCTTCGGCATTGGAATACCAGCTCTATGTGAAATGGACCGTACCATATCATACAACTTATAGTGTTCTTTCTTATCTGCTTCCTTCGCGCGATACATCTTCAACACTAATTTATCTGAAAACCAGTAGGAGAAGAAGTTCATCCCAATCGCAATGATGAATCCAAAAATTAAACCAGTACGTCCACCAATAAGCGAACCTAATAGTAATAAAATACCTGTCAATCCGCCAAGTAAGAGTACTGTTTTAATCTGATTTTTAATCATATGACATCATTCTTCTGAGGGTTTAAAAAGGTTGTGGATTTAGTATAGATATCGTAAGATAATAAAAATTTCTAAATTTTTAGGATGTCCCGAAAACCAAAAAATGTTTTCGATACATATATAAACCCCAAAAATGTTCTAGATTCAGAAAGTGGTGTTAGAACATATATTTCCGGAAGATTGGCTCGAGAAACGAGGATTGTTTGCATTCGTTCTTGGTGCGGTATATTCGGTTATTGGAATGCTTATTGCAAAAGTTCTCTTCCCTGGTGATCCGGCGCTTGTTGCAGTCGCATTCACATCATTATTATTATTACCAGAATTGTACAAGATATTTTCTATTGAAGAACGACGTGAAAGTCTGGAGAAAAAAGTCTCGTTTCGTGCATTGTGGCGCGATGATGCAGACATTATTCGAATTTACATTTTCTTGTTTTTAGGTATTTTAATTGTGTATTCTATTGGAACCATTTTACTTCCAGCATTCGAAACGAACACCTTATTCCGTGAACAACTTGAAATCAGGTTCGGGCAAGGATTTGCAGGCAACGCAATCGCGTTTGATGGCGGATTATTCTCAAGTTTACTTAAAAACAATTTCTTGGTTATGAGCGCGTGTTTCATGCTCGCGCTGCTGACAGGGGATGGTGCCATATTCTTGATAACATGGAACGCCTCTGTATGGGGTACTATCTTTGGTATCACGGCAAAAAATGCGGCAGCATTCTCAGGACAAAACCCGTTCTACTTATTCGGGTTAATCATGCTTATCGTCTTCCCACACATGATCATTGAAGCAATGGCGTATTTCCTTGCCGCCATATCGGGTAGTGTGATATCAAAAGACGTATTGCTCGAGAAATTTGCCTCAGATAGGTTCTTTGAAGTCTTTGGGTTTAATCTGTATCTCTTACTCTTTGGATTCGGATTTTTGTTACTTGGGGCAGTGGTGGAAACCTTCGTGTTAGATAACGTTGGTCTGTATCAAGAAATCATTCGAATGAGTTTACAGGCAGTTACAGGGTAATCACGTTCTCACTTCCCATGCGGTTTACAATGTGCATAGAAATCACACTGCCCTGTTTTCCATTTACATAATCCCGTAATGGTCCGTGGATATTCCGTAATATGTTCACATAACCCCGTATGTGCATGCACTAACTCCAATTCACGTTTCGCTAAGGTAAGTAATTCCTCATCCACGTTAATCATTTTCTTTTTATGACGTAAAAAATCAATCCCTACTTTTGCGGGCATGACACCATGTTTCTCAAAATACAGTAACGAATAAATCGCTAACTGTAACCGTATACTATCTTTAAAATCAAACCTGCTATTTGTCTTATAATCCACAATATGTATTTCGTCATCTAAATGTTCAATCGCGTCAATAAACCCACGAACCGAATAATTATCAGATTTATATTCCTGCTCCCTCACTGGTGTTAATTGCATGAAGGCATCTTGGATGGAACACGAAAGTCTATTTGTTCTAACGCTGATACGATCGACAAATTGTGTCACCCAATTCATCAGCATAAGCATCGTTTCTTCGAAATAGAATCTAACTTGATCTTGACTTAGATCTAGTCCAGTCAACCGCTCTTTATATTTCCCCCACTGATTCAAAAGTAACCGTTGCATCGCCGTTTTACATTCAAACGCATAATTCTCAGGCGTCCAATGTTCAATGGAGATGTCAAAAAAATCTTCCAAACACGAATGAGCAATGTTTCCACGTACTTGGTGAATGTTTGGCAATGTGGGAAGTTTCTCGATGTATTGATAAAAATATTTTCGTTTACACTGTTTAAACGTGTTAACGGAGGAAGGACTTTGTAATCTTGTAGGCATAGATATCAACTCTTTTCAAGAATTGAGAAATAGGTACTATATATGTTTTTCCAGGATGAAGTCATCTAAATTTTCCAATAACAAGCACCGCATAAATAGTTACAAACCCAATACCAACAAGAACGTATTCTAACCTCATAAAATTGTCAAGTACTAAAATGAGACCAAGAAATAAACAGCTAACACCAATAAGCAGAAAAAACAATTGTAATACTGCAGAAAAAACCTTTCGTTTAACTCGATATCCCCTACTACGAATAAATTTGGTGATTGCATGATGTGTATCCGCAATGGTGTCAATACCTTTCAAAACCCCATCAATAAATCCTTGCGCCATTATTTTTTCCTCAACGCAATTCCTAGAAGAACGCCTACCGCTACCCCGACACCAAACGAAATGCCGACAGATGCAAGCGGCTTTTCCTGCACTTTTGCTTCAAATTTATGTTCA
>NZBO01000014.1 GCA_002686315.1 archaeon
AAAAATAATAAACGGTTCAGACGTTCCTTGTTTGTTGTAAAAGACATTCAACCTGGTGAAAAATTCACCTCAGAAAATGTTCGTGTTATCCGTCCCGCTGATGGGTTAGAACCACGATTTTATGATGATGTACTTAGCGCTACTACAACGTGTTTCCTCGAACGAGGAACCCCACTTGCGAAAAAGCATGTTTCTCTTTTTGCGTCAGATCAACCTGATGAGGATTGTTCATTGTCATTAGAATCGATTATTCCATTCACGACTATTAATACATCAACTACCCTCATTCCTGCAACAGTTGATGATGCAAAGTTTGTGTATGATATTCGAAATGGAGATGACGTTCGTTCTGTGTCGCTTACTACACAAGTTATTCCATATGAATCACACATCTCATTTTTTGCCACTCATTTCATGCAATATGCTATCGTTTTCTTCCACGATTTTCGCGCAGGATATGTACGAAAAGAGCTTTCGGGCTCTCTCTCAATCGCGTTACACCCAGAATTTCGAGGAAAGGGAATTGGCTCAGCAATATTATCACATCTTTCCGGAAACGCGATTATTAAAACTGAAAATGACGCATCTTTGCAGGCATTCAGAAAGGCTGGATGGCAGATTATTGGTCACTATCTTGAAAAGAAATAAAATCTACTTTATTTTCTTTAGTTGCTAATTTGGTGATAAGATCTGTAACTCGTTCATGTGATTTCCCATCGACAGGCCCAATAAGATAGTGAAGATGTTTCTGTCGTGCATTATTCAAGTCTGCATTTTTCGCATCCAAAATACATTGTGTGATATCATCATTTTTTTCTAATTCAAACGACGCAGCACTCCCTTTGGTAAATGATGTTATATCCTGAAAAATATTAATATTGATAACTGGTTTGTTAAGAATCATCGCTTCAATAGCAGCTGATGAACTGAAATTAACAAAAACATCACAGGATGCAATTTTTTCGTAAAATTCATTTCGCGCTTGGTTTGTGACAACCTCTGCATTTTTGACATGGTTTTTTACAAGAAGCTCCTTATAAACATTGCCATAGATTTCACGAGGATGTAATTTAAAGATAAGGAAAAAATTCGGAACGTTCATTATTTCAATTATTTTTCGTTCAATAATTTCAAAATATGCTTCTTTTGAAAGATATCCTTCTTCAACAGCTGTTGTTGTCGCGAAAAAAATGGTTGTTTTATTTGTTGTCTTCTTTTCCTTATTACGGTATTTCACAATCGAATCAAAAATAACAGGACCCACTACATGTATGTTACTTTCATCCACATTGTCCCTCAAAAGTCGTTCTTTAAATCGTTCACTAAAAACCGCGAAATGTACGTTAGAGAGTGGATGTTGCTGGAAGCGGAATCCACCCACTCCGTGCTGCACTACCACAGTTGGAACTTTTTCTTTGAATGCAGCTGCCTGGAGACACTTCTCCAGAATTCCATTCGTTGCAGTTAAGAGAATACATTTCACATTTTCTTGCTTGAGAATTCGACGAAATGTATGGTAGTAAAGGAATACTAATGTGAGAAATTCTTTAGAAATGAAAAAGTCAAATCCTGGTTTAAGATATTCAAAGATCTTACATTTTTCATGAAACATGATCTTTTCTTTTTGTTGATTTGGAAGATCCCTCCATTTTTGATACATTTTTGCCGCATCTTCTTTCGCGATTGTAAGAAGAGACTTGTCAAAATACTGATATATCGTTTCTTTTCCTTGTAGTTTATGTGCCGTCTTGGAAGAAAGAGGATCAGCAAACAACACGAGTTCTTGCAATCCTTCTTTTTCTTTAATATCATTAACAAGTTGATGTATTCTAAATATCGATCCATCTTCCGTGATATGGTTTGTGAAACTAAGAAACAACACACTTTTTTGTAACGACTTTTGCGTTTTGGGTTTGAATGATTGCCATTTCCTAATTTCTCTTTTATATAACACTTTTTTCATTACAATACTTTTGACATAAAGTTCACCTTTTTGTGCTAATGATAACTTTTGTTGTTTATACAACATCGGAAAAGTATTAAGTGGTTTTGGCATGACGTGTTCTACAAATAAACGGTGATAGAACCACCATAAAGGGATTGAATCTATTGCAAATGTATCATCAAAGGGTTTTCCTTCAAAAAGAAAATCTTTTGACCAATTATCAATGACGGAATTTATCTCTTCTTTACTATTTTTTTCCATATTGTATCACTTATTTCTTGCACGTTCTTATTAATGTTTTTCGTTGTATTAAGGTATATCATACTATATCGTTTCTGAAGTGTGTGGTAGTTCTCGCGTTGTTTTTGAAGATAAGTGATATCGTGAACCTTTCTGATCGGTGATCTGATAACTTTTTTTGAATGAAGGTGAGTATTTTTGTCTCGTTTTAGAATGATTGAGATTGGTGCGTCCAACAGAATACATAGATCTGGTTTTGGAAATCGATCAAGAAGCCAAATGCTATATTGTGAATGGTTTGATTGCGACCATTGATCATAAAAATATCGGTCTGTAACAACGATCTTCCCTTGCCGAAGAGCAGGATATATTTGAAACATGTATCGTGCATAATACTCGATAAAAAGATAGAGGGATCGTATTCCTTGAAATGGAGGTGGTATCTTTTTTATTTCCTTCGTATAAACTTTTTTCCCCCTCCCCTTCCATGATAATAGTTTAGTTACAGGAAGAAATGGGTCCCATCCAAAATAATATCCTTTCGTCCCATTCAAAAATCGAGCGAGTGGTTCCATGTGTTCCATAAAATGATTCGTCATGGTTGTTTTGCCGGTTCCATTGACACCAACAAATGCGATACAATACCCTTTACGTTTCAACGTGAATTTTCGAAGGGTTGCGTTAAGTAGTTTTGGTATAAGATTGTAAAAGTACCATGGTGATTTCCGTAATCTTGAAATATATGCTTGCAAAATCATCTTATTTGAAACGTTGTACCTTGCCTTCATGAATAAAGAGAATGCTTTCCCCCACCCAACATTACGAAGATGTCGTTTCATATACATTGTATCTTTTGCATTTTTTCTATATTTTTCAATCAGTTTTTTGTGAAATGGTGACACTCTAAAATTTTCAAACAAGGCGTGGCCAGAGTGAATTAGAAGAGAATCTTCCGCCGATGGAAAGAATTTTGTTGCTCTTTCAAAGACCTTTTTTTTCTGAAGAACAGGAAGACCATGCCATGCAATTTCTCGATGAAGATGAATAGCTGTTACGACACCTTCCTTAAATGAGATATACATTTTTTTATATTTTTCAACAGATTCAGGTATCGAGAGAATAAATCCTTCCTTTTCAAGAAGTCTGGAAGCATCTTCGTATCCTTCTTGTGTTTCAAACAAGAGATCGAGATTTTTATTTTTTCCCTGAAGAATGTGTTCACATTTGAATAAGAGAAATCGTATCCTTTTTTCTATGAAAAATCGACATATTTCTCTTAGTGCGTCGGGCATATTTTCAAATGTCATTATTCTTGTTTATCCTCTATTTTTTGCTTAATTTTAAGAGATTATGACCTTTATATGTATTATGTATCAATACTCATCTTTAGATTCATCATTTTTAAAAAGGAACTTCTTTTTTAACGTCTATGAACAAGTATATGGATGAAATTAAAAACATTTTAAGAGATTTAGGTTCAAATCAAGTAGACTATTGCATCCTTCGAAATTATGATTTTTTATCTCAAGGAACTTTTCCTCGAAAACATTCTGAGCGAAGCATTGATCTTGTTGTCTCGAAAAAAACATATCCTGCCTTTCACAATGTTCTTGTTAAGAATGGATTTAGGAGACGACGGACGTTGTCATTTTCATATGCTCACAAGCCATACTATAAATTTGTTAGCAACCATATTATTAGTTTTGATGTGCAAGTTGGTGGTGTTTATTGGAATGATATGCGTTATCTTCAAGACACTGTTATTATGAACCACAAAATTCTTCAAGATTTTTTCTATATTCTTTCTGATGATGATATGTTTGTGATGCTTGTAGCACATTCTATTCTCGGCAAGAGACGATTCAAGAAAGAATATCAAACGATCTTGCAGTCTCTCCAGGTAAAGGAGAAAGAAGTAGGGGCACGACTTGATCAGATTTTTCCAAGAAAAGGTGCATGGCTCGTAGCAATGGTCCGACAAGGAAAATTTAGTAAGATCCTCAACACAAAATATGGGTTGATAGCGCGTTTCCTCCTATCCAAACCACGTAGAATCTGGACATTGGGAGTTGTTTCATGTCGATGGGTTTGGTGGAAAAAACTAGGTAGATCTGCGCCACTTATTGCATTCATTGGTCCTGATGGTGCAGGGAAATCAAGTGCAGTGAGCGCGTTAGTATCATATCTAGAAACACATGGACGGAACGTTTCCATGATATACACCGGTCGTGGGCGGAACCATATTCTTCCATTCACAAAATTTGCAAAAAAATATAAGACGAAAGAGCGCCGGAAGGATCGTGGTAGCAAGAAAAAAACATCATTACAGCGAAAAGTGTTGTATAGCATAGCTTCCCCATTCTACACACTAGATCTTCTCCTTCGATATTATATTTCTATGTTTCCACAACGAAAGAAGCACAACGTTGTCATCACAGATAGGTATTGTACCGACATTTACCTTATGGAACATGTTCCGTTATGGTTTCGCTCTTTGTTACTTCGATTATTTCCCAAACCGACGCTGACGTTCTATCTTTATAATGATGTCTCTGTTTTGTTGGATCGACGACCGGAAGAAAATAAGGAAGGACTGGAGAGGCAGATGCGACATTTCACACGTCTCCAACGATATCTTCATCCACACAAAATTAAATCAGATGATAAAATGGTAACACAGAACCAAGTTAAACATAGAACTATGGCATATCTACTTGATAACTGGTGGTAAAGTTTGGTAGTAAGCAATTAATGTTTCAATAACCGTTTCTTCTTTGTATTGCGTGACTGCTATTTTTCCTTTCTTTCCCATAATATTCCGCAGTTCGGGGTCATGTTGCAAAATTCGTAAAGCGTCACGTAATTGGTCAACGTTCCCAGGTTCTACTGTGATACCACATCCGTCGGCAATTGTTTCATTAATCCCACCAATTGCCGAACCGATAATAGGTTTGCCTGCTGCCATCGCTTCAATCGCAATTCTCCCAAAGGGTTCCGGCCACATTGACGGGAAGACGATGACATCGGCGTTGGCATAGATTTGAGGGATTTTGTCATATAGAACTGGATCATGGATCGTTGCATTATATCCTTTTTCTGTTATTCTCTTTTGTAATGCATCTTTCATGTTGCCTTTCCCGTACATGTCAAGCTGGCAATCAACACCTTTTATTGCATCAAGCAGAATATGTGGTCCTTTCGATCGGATAAATGCACCAAGGTAGAGCACATTCATAGGAGTGTTCTCTTTTGCAGGCGATAGATTAAATTTGTCGACATCAATTGCATTTGGAATAACGGTACTTTGATGTCCATGTTGCAAAAGAAGATTTCTGATGTATTCACTGATCGCGATTAAATTGCAGTATTGCAGGGATTTATTCAATTTTTTATAGTGATTGTAGAGATAGGTTAACGCGGCTGGATTATATTTGAGTAACGCAGAATTTCTCATTTTCCCAATTTCCGTGGAATTTTTCTGACAAGAAAGAAACTCTTTCATACTACATTGTAATGTGCATTCACTCTTACCGTGATACATCCGATCGCCTTTTGGGCACAGGGCGATATAACTTTCAATTGTAGCTACTAAGGGTATTCCTAATTTTCTGAGTTCTTTTGCTGCAAGAATGCTATTGCCAATAAAATGAATACGATCGAATTGTTTCTCTTCTGCTAATGTAGTTGCTTCCTTGATAACGGATTTAGGGTAGACGGTTGATCGTTTCAAATTAGATGAAATGGACCCAGGATTGTTACCTGTTGTTAATCGTCTATATACTTGCACATCATCTTTTCGTTCATATTTGGGAAGAGAACCTTGATGGGACGTTAAGACTGATACGTCAACACCTTGTTTTGCAAGTGCAGCTGCAACTAACGCAATATTCGTCTCCCCTCCTCCCATAATAGTTGGAGGGTAGTATTCGGTGATTATGAGAAGTTTCATTGTTCTTGGATTGGAAACACTGTGTAGATTAGAAGAGGCAGTGCACCTGTGTTATGTATAGTGACTTGTCTTTCTGGCGTTACTAAAAATTCCTTTTGCTCAGTATATGTTGCATCAAGTTTATTCTCATTAATACTTCCAACACCACTCCACACAATCCCAGCAAATGGCCGCGCATCGGCATTTCGTGTAAAGGTTTGACCTGGCTGAATTTCGATCGCTTCTCCATAAAATTCATCAAAGAAGATTTGCATTCTCCTTCCCCATGTACCTTGCTCAATAATGTTACTTGGTCGGTAATTATTCTTCTTAAAATTGCTATCGGTAGATGTTTCCCAATCAATAACTTGCTCAATGAAATCGTCTTCATCTTGTAATCCTTTAAAGACCATGGAGTGATGATGCTTTTGCGTCTCTTCATCTGTTAGTCGCTGACCTAGTTGCCAGGACGCAAGATTAAAATCGTCTTGTG
>NZBO01000015.1 GCA_002686315.1 archaeon
GTTGGGATGTATACAAGCCCTCATTTGATAAAATTGAATGAACGTATTACTGTAAATGGTGTCCAGATAAAAGATACTGAGTTGGAGCAATCTGTCAAGATAATTAAAGATATTGCAGCAAAACACAAGTTAGAAATTACGTTTTTTGAATACATAACTGCAATTGCATTCATTTATTTCTCCTATAAAGATGTTGACATTGCCATCATTGAAGTTGGTCTTGGCGGGAGGTTAGATGCGACAAATATAATCACACCTCTCGTGTCTATAATTACTAACATTTCACTGGAACATACAAATATCCTCGGTTCAACCAAAGAAGAGATAGCGAAAGAAAAAGCAGCTATCATTAAACAAGGCATTCCTTTAGTGACGGCTGAGGAAGATCCCGCTTTGTGCACGTTATTCACAGAAATGTGTGATGAAAACAAAAGTATCTATGCGCATATTGATGTCGTTACCCCACTAGAAACAACTAGGCGAAAGGATACTATTCAACTATTTTCCGTTTCCGGTAAAATGGGTGGCACCTATAAAATTCAGATGAGGGGCGCACACCAAATTACCAATGCACGAACTGCATTGACTGCATTAACATTACTTCCAGAATCCTTTACTATTTCACACGATGCAATTACTGCCGGGTTATTTACGGCAAACTGGCCAGGGAGGTTACACGTACTCTCAGAAAATCCGTTCATTCTGTGTGATGGGGCGCATAATGTTGCATCAATGAACTCGTTAATTGCCTATCTCAAAACGATAAAGAATGAAAAATCAACACTTCTATTAGCATTATCAAAAACCAAAAATAAAGAAGAAATCGTGAAACTCATTGCGCCTCTCTTTAGTAAAATCATTGTCACACAAAGTACTCATATGCCCATGGATCCAAATCTGTTGGCGGAAGAATGCAAGAAGTATTGTGATGATGTTACCGTTATTGAGAATTGTCATGACGCGTTTTTAACCGTAAAAGAAACCATACCTTCCAAAGGAATGCTTTGTGCGACAGGATCACTCTATCTTCTTGGCGATATTTATACTAAGCTTAGTAAGAATGGGACTGCTAAACTTAGTACTAAGATGAGTAAAAAGAATCCACCTATGTAATGGTATGCTTTCTCGCCTTTCTTCTCGCCTTTTAACCTGTGAAGAAACACTTGCGCCATTCTTCCTCCATCTACAATTGGAAGTGGTAAGAGATTAAATAATCCAATTCCAAAACTAAGTAGATATAACCAAAAGAGGAATCCTTTTCCACCCTTTCCTTTTCCATTTAAGACTTCTAGGATTGTATATCCTACTTTTCCAATTCCAGATGTGTAAGCATCTTTCATATCTGCATCGTTTTTAATTTGTGTAATACCAAGAAAACTAGCACCTGTTTGATCTGGATTCTCTGCAAGTGTAAGTGTATACTGTCTCTCAGCTGCTGTAACTATAATGTCATCTCCTGGTCTACTTGAACGGAGTTCACTGGCAAACTCATCGAAAGATGTAACGTCTACACCATTGATACCAGTTACTGTCGTTGCAACTGGTAACCCTGCAGCTTTTGCGGGATACTCACCTTCAACATACTCTGCAAAACTAAAACCAGTTGGTTCAAGCATAGTATCTTGTAGGGGCGAGGTTACAAATGTTAACAAGGCTACTGCGATGACTGCAAGAATAATGTTGGTAAATGCACCCGCTGCCAGGACGGAATATTGTACGATGTCAGATTGTTTTCGCATCGTTTTTTCATCTGGCTCCACAAATGCACCGATGATTGGTCCAAAAAACACAATACCTGTATTTTTGACTTTAATATTATGCGCTCTCGCAACAACGCCGTGTGCGAATTCATGAACAATCGCAACAAAGAAGATCGCAACTAACCAATCCCAAAATGGGAGCACGCCAAGTCCTGGAATGTTCACACCAGGTAGCACAAGCGCAACACCTGCAGTTGCATTTGGAGTAATAATCAGATCAATTACATTTTTGATTAGCATAAACGAGATGACAACCATGCCAATAAATCCGATACCTGTTCCTATGTAGCCAAGAAGAATGACCCATTGACGGAATTTCGCGGAATATTTGTCCATCCATTTCAAACCCCATTTCATTCGGTATAACACAATTATTTTTGCTTGAATATCTAACTTTTTTCGAACAACGTAAAGAATTGCAATAATAACGAGGTAGAATACAATAATAAACTTAAATTGCATAATGAACTCTACAACATCTATCATAGCAGAAATGCTTGTTTACGCCTTTTTAACTGTTTCTATTGTGGATAAGAAGGAGAAAATAAAAAAAGTTTACTTTTTCCGTTTTGGTCGAAGTGCAGTTCCTGCATTCTTCCCTCGTCCTCGGATTTTTCCTGCTTGTACTTTAAGCGGATTTGCTCTAATTTTGCGTTTTGTTTTTCGATCTACAAAAATGTTCTTGAACATTCGTGCTTCAGCTTCTGCGAATTTTACCATTGTATATCTCCTTACTTAACTTGCCGCATGACATTCATTCCCATGATGACCCAAAACAACACTTCCACGCCTTCTTTCACGCTGTCTTTCAATTCATCCGGAATCTCTAAATCAAGCGTTTCATATGTTTCCATGTCCATTACGTTCGCTTTATTTCCCGCAACAGATAAGACTTGTGCTGTTTTTTTCACCACGATAGGCGCTTCGACCTTATCATGTCCTGGCATTACTAAGTTTCGTTTTTTGCCATCAAGCATCCCAACCGCCATCATGTTCACTTTCGCGTGTCCATGTTTGCCCGGTCTACTTGTAGTGGTGTCCGTGATTTTACACGGTGCACCGTCGATGATGATTGTGTCGCCCTTTTTTAAGGAACCAACACTTACCATTTTTTTATCATAGTCACTCATACTAAACCACCTTACTATTTGATTGTCACTTGGACGCTAACAAGATATCCTTCTCTGTTACCGTTTTACGACCTGCATGTAACGCAAACTTGTTTGCCTCGCGCGAGATTTCCATAGCGTTGCGTTCTAACACATCCGCTAATGCCGCTTTTGCATCGTCTGATACTCTGGCAGCTCCCGCCTCACGCATGATTTTATCCATCGCGTTAAGGGAGAGAAATCTCTTTTTGGCCATAATAGAGTTAAAATTGAGCTTCTTTATAAAGATTGTGGGGGTTGCCTTGGTTCAGAAGCGTCTGTTGTAGTATATGAATCTTTTTATGATTCAAGATCTTGTACTATTAATATGGCACGATCAGGGAAATTCTCACTGAAGGATACCATTGAAAACGCACTTACGAAGGATCCTAATCTTACAATTCAAAAAGATACACGTCCAACACGGATTACGTATGAGGTCATGTTTCTATACAACGAAGGAAAAGTTGAGATTCGTGCAACCCAAACGTCGAGTCCCCTTTTCCCTCGATTTCAATGGCTTCCACTTACAAACACATCCTACGCAGTCAGGAGTAATTATCGTCTCCCAGATCAACTTCAACCCTCTGGGTTTCCATTATATGTTTCAGATAAAAAAGTCTATCAAACACTGGAAGATCTCGCATCTACACATTCTTCACGAGTATTAACCAAAGAATCGCCATAAGCCTTTTTTCACTTTCTTCTGCACTCTTTTTCTTGGGGTACTTCGAATCACGCTATGAATCTTATTCTCAATTTCTTTCCAATTGGGATACATTCGCTCCGCTTGACGAAACGCTGGTGAATGAAACGATGACCGTCCATTATTATGTTCAAACTTGAAATGTTTATGCAGCATTTCGTGGTACATGATATAATCAAGAATCTCCTGTGAACTTTCTTTAAACAATGTTGACATGGTAATAGTATCGTTATGGAAGTTGTAATGTGCTAATTTACGTCTACTATCTGCCCCCCATTGTAAATTTGGTTTTTCTAAACTTCCACCAAGAAATCGTGTATTCATTCGTTCAAACGACGCTGCTAAGACCGGATCACATTTCGTTTTTGGAATAACAAGATGAATGTTGCGTGTGAAATTGTTGTATAAATCAATATTGGTTGTCGTTGTTGGATTACTCTTCCTTCGAAATATTTTCAACAGTAAATGTTGTATCAACCCAATCTTAATTTCATCATCGATATCTTTCCATTGTAAATTCAAACATACCTTCAACTTCTTGCCATGTAACTTAATATTCGCGTTGAATGATGAAAGTCGTCTGTTATACTCTAACTCGGGAATGTACGTAAATTCTTTCTGTGGAAATAATCTCGTAAAGGATTCATGAATGAGGGTCATGTACTTGTAGAAATGGAATCTTTTTTAATTATTTAGTGTCTCTTCGTATGTATTTGAGTCTACAACGTCGTGAGCAGGGCACGGGGTTTATTATGAGTTACTGCGTTCCTCATCGCCTCATTTGGCGCTGCTCACTTATCTGACTTACTACATACGTCTCTTCTCTCATTTTCCAAACCGTTATAAATACTAAGAAGATACCTCCCTCTATGAAATTACTAGTTAAAAAGCGTGTGTGGGTGAGCGCAAGTTTCCTTCTTAGTTTTATATCCATCCTTGTTCTTATGATGAAAGTTGGGTATCCACATTATCGATGGGTTGCCGTGACGGCGTACCTTGCAAGTTGGATTCCGTTGATATTTGGCGTGAAACATCACATGAAAAAACGGAAGAAACCAAATCCTTTTGTTCACTATAAAAATTATATTATTTGGGGAAGTTTGCTTCTTGTAACAGCCTACGTCTTATGCGTCATGTTCCCAGTTCATGGAGATAATTTTTTTGGTGTAACGACTGAAGAGATTGAAACCCAGATTGAGGAGGATATCTATTTACTTCATGCGTCTATGGGCGGCCTAGATGATGCACTTATATCCATTAAGGAACATGAAGAATTATTTACGAAAGATGTAGAAGATCTCACAATCGAGGAGAAAACGATGATACGTGAGTTATGGGGTGTGTATGTTGACCATGGCTTACAGTTGGAACGATTAAAGGAAACACATAGTCAGTTTTACCAGATTGACTATTTCACA
Source organism: archaeon (assembly GCA_002686315.1). Lineage (GTDB taxonomy): Archaea > Nanobdellota > Nanobdellia > Woesearchaeales > GW2011-AR9 > UBA11998. The sequence goes on from NZBO01000015.1 coordinate 5,033, forward strand.
AAACCTGAATTGAATGCGAGATCATTTCTTATTGCGTATGCTGCCTTCATCAAAAATTATAACAATGCACTCGAACTCCATCAATTGATTGGGCGAAACCAGTTCCTTAAAACACTGCTTAACGAGGAACATAAGGAAGCGGGTGTTCCTAAGGACGGATATCTTTACTTAGAAAATGCAATCGTAAGTCCTCAAACAATTGTTCAATTAAATGCAGGGAGACTTAATTATCGTTTTCTTCAAATAACGAGGCAATTTACCGAGCAAGATCGCGATCTTCTTGATTTTGTTCATCAAGGGTTCTATGATGTGTATATTAAAATTGGACGAAAACCGAGCGCGTTAAGTGATGCATTTTTCACATCTTTTGAAGAGAGAACATTTACGTACTGGTTCCCTGTGCAGAAAGAAGTTGCGAAAGATATGGGTTTAGTCAAAATTAGTAAACGTGATTATTTCATCAAAGGACCACAGGTTGCAAAAGCGAACACAAAAATGGAACCAGGTGATATCGTACTAACGCGAAAAAACTGGTTCTTAAGTAATGCAGGCTTGCCTGGTTTCTGGCCGCATTCCGCGTTATATACAGGAAATCTTGATGAAATGGATCACTATTTTGGCAAGAGTGAGGTGTTAGGTGGAATGCTTGTTTCGGAATATCTTGAAACAAATCATCCTATGTTGTATGAAAAATATAGTATGTATGAAACAGAAAATGAATCAGGACGTATTATTGAAGCAGTCAGCGAAGGGATCTCATTGCATTCGCTTGCCTACACGTTAGACTCCGATTACGCAGCGGTAATACGACCTCACTTAACAAAAGATGAGAAATTAATCGCATTGAAAAAAGCGTTTACATACTACGGCGTCCCGTACGATTTTGATTTTGATTTTGTGACAGATAACAAAATGGTATGTTCCGAATTGTTGTATAAAGCATATGAGCCACAGGAAGGGTACAGTGGCGTTTCGTGGGATCTTACCATGACAGCAGGAAGATTTGTCGTGACACCAAATAACATGGTTAAAAATTTCGATCAAACGTTTGGAACGAACGAGAGTCAATTTGAGTTCGTGCTCTTTCTAGACGGGTTAGGAGGAATGAATAAAGCGTATTTTGCAGAAGTTGAGGATTTCAGAGAGACATGGAAACGCTCGAAGTGGAGTATTGCGCAGGAGTAGGGTCACTCCATCTCAAATCTAAGAATAGCAGCTACTTTTCCCAAATCACGCAACTGGACACCTTCCCGTGTTTCAGTAGAAATAATTTTGACAGTAGAACCACCCTCTTGCGCTTTCTCTTCAAACTGTTCCATCTTGTCTTCATCCATGGCTTCAGATAACAAAAGTATGTCAACTGCGTTCATATCTAAGGCTTTCAATGTCTCTGCATCTCCATACGTTACTTTCTTTGGATTTTCCCGGAAGACGGTAAAAAATTGTTGCATCACTTTTTTTTCTGTCGCAATTTCTTCTTCTGCAAGTAAATCTTGGGATCGGTCAACTAATTCTTGTAAGCCAAACTCGCCTGTGTAAGAAAGATCTTTCGTGCCAATAATTTTTTTCTTCAAATCTCCTGTGAGGTAATCTTTATTCATGAAATCGTTCACGGTAATTCCTGGTCCACCAATAATGATACCTTTCAAATTATTCCCAAGATGGAGGAATTGTTCTTTCATATGTTCCGTGATTTTTTTGAAATGTTCTTTCTTTGAATTTTCCCGCTGTCGTGCGAATCTCTGAGCCGACTGCCCACCAGCCTTAAACTTTCCCGGGACTTCCGAATGTGTCTTCTGCAATGGTACAATCGTTTTTCCCTTAAGTAACGCAATGGTCCCATCTCGTTTATCTAGCACAACAAGACCATATGCAGTATGATCCATCATTATTTCTTCCAAGATTTCGGTGACGAACGTTTTATCACATCGATAAATTCGTGTATTCAAACTAATTGGTGGTATAATACTCCACACACGCATATCATTCTTCCCTTCACCAGCTGCAATGTTTCCCGTAAACACTGCCAACCCATTTTCCGGCGTCTTTTTAAAATTACGAAGATGCTGAATCATTTTTTCAAGTGCAGCCTGTACATTCTTACGGGTGACAGCAGATTTAATGTTTGATGCAGTTCCTTGCTCTTCCGCGAGATGTTGAATAATTTTAGGCAATTCATACCCTGCAGGAATGTAGACGGACACAAACTCGGTATGCGGCGCTCTATGTGACTTAAGCTCCTTAATTGTTCGCTTTAACTTGAGTTTCTCTTGTGCTGGGATTGCCATATTTCTCTTCTAGAAGGAGCGGTTTATAAAGATATTGTCAACTTAACCTATTTTGTTTCAGAATACTTTTATACATCGTTTGTTAAAAACACATTATGTCGTATGTTAGCCGTTTTTTTAATTTTCGTCACGGAGATTGGCAACAACTTCCTGATTTTATCTTTTCTAACTTAGTGGACGAACCAACACTTGAAGGTTTACGTACCAGTGGTCTTACAAAGGATACGCTAATTTCTGCCATCGGCGGTAAAAGATGTACACTTCGTTATCGGTATCTTCGTTCCAATATTCCTGTTCTCACTACGTGGCATGATGGTAAGATGGTACGACCATTTCCAATATCTTTGAATGAAAAGGTAACGTCAACACAAGATGAAATTGATGATGCGCTTTATGAAGTTCGTGGAGGGTTCAATGTGAAACCAATTGAGTTAGATGCACTTTTGAAATCTGCCAAAAATCCGTTTCGATTCAAGTCATTCTCGACATCGCGGCAATTTTCTCTTGGATCTGGATTCATTTTTTATCCATCTTCCGATACTTTGTACCTTGATTCTGATGATGATGGGAATCCGACATATGTTAGCAAGGTGCGAAGAACAGTGACACAATCAAAACGGAGTGCAACGTTTGAGTTTACGGTTGGTTTATCACGTATACCTAGCGGAGAAGATAAGTCATTCCAACCGGTTTCGTGTCGTATCACCTATCACATTCACCCAACTCATACACCGTTTATTCCGTTTCTTGATGAAGAGGTAGATCGGGAAGATATTTATGATAGTTTTAGATCAATGCATGACTTACCTCACGGGATGGTTGACCTTCGCGTGATTGATAGTGTTCTTCACATACACGGGTTAGTTGGATATGCTGGAAGAAGGAATGAGTGGAAACCGTATTCATTCTTTGAAGGAGAAAAAGTTCTTCACGTTAATGGACGTCACAGATTAAATGATGAAGGTCTTGAACTTTATTTGACTGTTCATAAATCTCTTGCAAATTTGGTAAAACTCTCTCAAGGCCATAAGCCGGATGCTCTCTCGCAACTCGCGTCTGCATCATGGGTGGATACATATCTAAAATAAGTTAACAACTTTCTTTAACTCTAACGGTATGCCCTCTTTCCTTTGCTTCCATTAAACAGACTTGGAAAATCTCGGCATCCAAATTCTCCCGTATCTTTTTTGCAGAATATTTCCTTTTTATCAATCTCTTCTTTAGCTCTTTTAAATCAGAACACACCATCACAATACACTCATCTACTATTGATGGAGGTAACAAATGAGATACATGCGAATCAACAACAACGTTATCATGCTCTTTCATAACCTTCCTTACTAACGAAGTAAACTTTTTGATGTCAATATCATAACAATCTTTTTCTTTGTCAAATCCAGTACTTATTTTGTCATAATGATCATGTAAATCCAGTCGAAAATAGCCTTTCTTCTCATATTTCTTTGCGAGTGTTGACTTTCCTGTACCTGGAGATCCCGTGATTACTATTAATGTACCCATCTTTATCCAAAATGGAAAATGTAATATAAAACTTCGCACTACCGAAAGGTTTATAATTGCTCCTTGTTCGTAGTTACAAATGGAAGTGCATCCCTCTATTCACTATGGCCCTCTACCTGACGTAGAGGTTCCACACTATCGATCGTTAGGCTGTCTAAGTGCTACCGTATCTGCATGGGCAACAAGAGTACGTACTCATAATGTTTACGGTAAATTGCATTCTATTGATTCGAAAAAACTTGCTGAGGTATTGGATACAGTACTATCTCCTCCTGAGATAGCCGTTCAAGAAACAATATATGATGTACTCACCACTTCTGCGTGGGTTGGTGCTCTTCAACTGTTGGGGGATCTGGCAGAAGGAAAGGTAGAGGAGTACTCCTCTGGTACGTCATTTTTAATTGCGAGTCATACACATTTTGTACAACGTACTCCTGTCAATTTTTGCTTAAATCATCTACTAACAGAAATTCAATGTGATACGTATTCTACATCTCGAGAAAGGGCGCTCCAATTGGAGCAGGATCCACTTATTGTACCTTTTCTTGATTACATTGACCCCCAGGTAACAGTTAGTATGTCTGGTTTTTTATACGTTAAAAAATAATTATCCTTTACTTGACTTTCTCTGTATGCTTCTTATGATGTTTCCGCATAAATTTATGCACGAGATGTTTATGCAAGATTGATTCCATGATCCATATCACGATAAACAATCCTGCTGCATACCCTGCTAAAATAAGTAACTTTATCCAAACATCTCCTAAAGACGCCTGAAACAAAAACACTTCTCGAATAAGACCTTCTGCAATGACGAACGGATTTAGTTGAATTATCTCTCTGAAGATTGGTGCCATTCCTTCCAGTGGTAATAACAATCCAGAAATAAATAATGACAAACTTCCCAATGAAATCGACGCTAAGGTAGCCGTTTCTTCTGAAGTAAAGAGATATCCAACAATCATGCCAAGGAACGTAAACACGGATGCCGTTACAAATAATATGAGTGCCACAGCAGGGAACGCGTTGATACTTTCTTGTAAAAAGAACGCTGCAATGCCTAAGATTACGGCAATCTGTACCAGAATTACAACCAAATTTGTACAGTAGATAGACGCAATAAACGTCACCTTCTTGACGGGAAGAAAGAAGTTACGGAAAAATGCAGGTGAATGTTTCTCAATCATGACGAGTGTTGTGCCAAGTGCAAGCGAACTAAACATGACAACTAAAATAAGAAGTGCAGGAAATAAATAATTGAGGTAGGTACCTTCTTCACTGATACGAACAATTTTTGTCTGTAACGGCGCGGCAATCACGCCTGCTTCCGTTACTTTCTCAGACGCGATAGCTTCCTGTAAACTTGTTAATACACCCGAGACAGCATCAAGTGCGCTATTTGTTTCACTAATTGCGGACGCGCTATTGTCAAGCGCGGATGTTGTTGATTCAATTTTCTGTGACGCGGCAAATAATTTACTTCTGGCTTCGAACAAATCGGATTCTAATAACGATACTTGTGCCGCTAATCCAAATGATCCTTCCGTGCCATTTCCTGTTCCAAGAGCCAACTTTGCATCTTTGATCGCTTTACGTAATGTTGACTTCGTAGATGAGGTGATGTTTGCACTTTCAACTGCGTCCAATGCTGCGTCAATTTTTTCTCTACTTTGCGTCACGCTCGTTTTTAGTTCTACGATGGATTCTGGGCTTCCAGGTGCTCGTAAATCGAGGGAAGATAATTCTTCCTTTGCACTCATTGTTGCGGACGAGGCACTGCCAGTTTTCTCTTTAATTCCTTCCACATCTCCTTTGACATTCCCAATACCATCATTCGTACTTGCGAGACGTGATAAGACATTACTTGTTAACTCTTGCGCGATTTGTTGCGATCGTAAATCGAACTTCTCTCCCACGGATTCCTGAATCATCCATACAAGGTTAATTTTGGAAGGGTCAACGTAGAACGTGACTTCTTTCGCAACATTTTCTTGTACACTGAACGAACTGGGAACGCTTACGCATGCATGTACTATCCCTGTTTTAATCTCATTTACACACTCTTGCACATCTCCTTCATATGATACGACATTAAATTCTTCCTGTTTCAGAAGATCCACAAAACTGCCTACCTCAGGACTCTGTTCAGTTGCATGCACACCAATATTAAGTCCATACTGTGTGCTCGTATCATAGGATAAACCTAGCAATAAAATGAGTAATAATGGTGCGAAAATAACGATGAGCGCAGACCCTCGTGAGCGTACCAACATTTTCAAATTCTTTTTTGTTAATAACCATAACGTTTTCATTCTTGCGCCTCAGTGATTCGATGGAACACATCTTTTAATGACAATTTTCGTAATTCGATATCGTCCATACTCAGTCCTTCATCTTGCAGACGTTGCAGCAATTTAGTAATGGTACTTCCAGTATTGGTTGGAAACAACGTGATTTGATGTCCCGAATCGAGAATTCGACTAACGTCTAACTCTTTCGCAATTTCCACGACTTTCGTGTTATCTTTCCCAGCACGTACATTGATTCTAATTGTATCTTGTAAATATGGTTTCCGGACAGCGTCCATGTCACCATAACTTTGCACAACTCCTTTCTCGATAATGGCGAACTTGCTGCTTACTCTTTCAATACTTTCAAGATGGTGTGACGCAACCACGACGGTAATTCCTTGTTCGTTCACTGCTTTAATTAAGTTGATAATATCTCGTTCCATGATGGGATCAAGGTTCGCCGTTGGCTCATCTAAAAATAATAACTTTGGTTTATGCATTAAACTACACGCGATATCTAACCGTTTCAGCATTCCTCCTGATAACTGTTCGGAAATTTTGTTTTTATGTTGAAATAAATTTGTGAAATGAAGTAAATTTTCCGCGTTCCGTTGTAACGTTTCTTTTTTGAGACCATACATACTTCCAAAATGATATAAATTTTCTAGAATCGTTAATTTTGGGTAGACTGCTGAGTGTTGTGGCGTAAATCCTATGTGTCGCTTGATTCGTTTGAAATGGTCGTGTAAATCTTTCTCACTTTGATCTACGCTAGATACATATGATACCGCTCCTTGAGATGGATCCAGGAAGCCTGATATTAAATTAAGAAGCGTCGTTTTTCCACTCCCTGATTTTCCGATAATACCAAAAATATCTCCTTGTTCAATCGTAAGATTAACATCTTGTAAAACAACATCTTTCCCGAACTTTTTCGACACCCCTTTTATTTCAATAAATCGCACTTTTCGTAGAAGAGAATCCACATTTATAAAAGTTATGCGTTCTCATCATGCCTCCTTTCTCGTTCAATTGCGTTGTCAAGTCTCTTTATTTCTTGTTCCAGCGATGTAAGTATATCTTTTTGATTCTCCTCAAATAAGGGGTTTGGTGTTTGCATTTTTTCTTTTGGCTTTTCTTTCATTTCTTGAGGTGCCTGTATCACTTCTTTCTTCTTTTCCTGCTGGTCTCGTTCGCGCGCGTCTTTCGTTATGATTTTGCCCACAGCTGATGTGAGTGTGATAACATCCATCTCCAAGGATTCAAGCGATGGAAGCGGTTCAGGTCTTATTTTAGTGATGATTCTTGCTCTGGAAGGTTGTGCTTGCTCTCGTTGCTCTTCCTTCTGTTTAATTGTCTCTTGTTGTACCGAACTAATGTACTCGGGGTGCGTCCGAATCATCCGAATAGATGCAGGTTCCTTCATTACGGATCCCTTTTGAGGAATCGCTTCTACGGAAGGGCCCAATTCTCGTATGATCACTGGTTGGATTTCAATCTTTTGTCGCTGCGTCGTTGGTACCATCTGGTGCTCAACCACTTCAATTCCGTGATGTGTTTCAATTGGAACCGTTCCAGTATGCCTGAAGTGTCGTGCAGAAACTGTAATCGTTACACCAACAAGGATTGCAACGATAAAAATGATCCAATACGATGTGAAATCAGTAAATATTTGTCGTAAGGATATTCCTGTTGCTAATCCGGCAAGTGCTCTTCTCTCTTCTTCCTCATCAGTAGCATGTTGTTCAATCTCTTCTTCTCTTTCATCTACTCTACTTGTTCCTTCTCTTTCTTGGTCCGCTTCTTGTACTTCTTCTACTGGTGCTACATCTCGGACACATCCTCCATCTCCTAAAGAGAATCCTTGACTGCAGCTACCTCCTCCTCCCGAATCTGATGTACTTGCTGCAGCATCACTACTTTCTGCAGCGGCAGCAGCACTTACGGTAATATTAAACTGGCTACTATTCCCTGTATTCCCCGATCCATCTGTGCAGTTAACGGTTGCATAATACGACCCTATTGCGAGTACTTCTGTCGTGAGTGTTGTATCTGTTCCATTGGCCGTTGCTTCATTACTTGCATTGAAACTTGCGTTGACATATAACGAACAATTCGCACTAACTGATAAATCAGTGAAGTTAAAAGTAATAGATGGCGTGGTATCTGTAGAACTTGTACTTGCGCTTGTTAATGTGACGTTTGGCCCAGTCCTATCGATTATAACCTGAATTTGCACTGTGTCATTTCGATTTCCTGCACTATCGTTTACAAACAAGGTTACGTTATGCAGATCTTCGATCAACGTGGACAGATTCACTGTCACATTCCAGACATCTGTAATATTATTTCCTGTCAGATTGAATGGTTTCGTGCCGTTACTAAATTCGAAGAGGATTGTGTCAACACCTGTTGCATCCACGACTGTTGCGTTGAAATGAACAAATCCATCGCTCAAGTTGGTACCATTCAGCGGTCCAACGAAAGTAACATTTGGCTTTACGGTATCAACAATGATTGTAAGTGCGGAAGAATTACCTGTGTTACCTGAACCATCCGTACAATTGATTGT
>NZBO01000016.1 GCA_002686315.1 archaeon
TAAATTGTATTGGTGCATCTGTTACCGCACATGCTGATAACGCGCCACCACCTTTCGCCGTTCCTTCCAACTTCGTAACGATAACACCTGTCACGCCACATGTATCATGGAATGCTTGCGCCTGTTTCTCCGCTGCTTGTCCGATATCAGCAGAAATAACTAATAATTTCTCATCAGCATTAACCAACGCATGAATCTCTTTCAATTCTTCAATTAACTCATCCGATAACGCATCTCTACCAGCCGTATCAACGATGACGACGTCATATGCAGATAATTTGTCTTTAAACGTGTCATAAATAACGGCAGGATTTTTTTCTTCTCTAATACCATAGAAATCAACACCCACATTCCCTGCTAACTGTTCCAACTGGTCATACGCAGCAGGTCGCCAAGTATCTGTCTGCATGACGGCAACTTTCATTCCCCTCTTTTTGTAATATTTCGCTAATTTACCTGTCGTTGTCGTTTTTCCCGATCCAAATAGACCAACAAGCATAATTTTCGTCGGTTTTTTTGTAATCTTAATTTCTCGTGCTTCTTTTCCTACAAAATTAGTTAATTCTTCATACACAATGTTGACAATATGTTCACGTTTTGTGATGCCTGTAGGCGTCTTTTCTTTCGCTCGTTCCTTAATACTATTCGAAAGTGCGAACACTAGTTTGACATTTGTATCTGATTGAAGAAGCGCACGTTGAATGTCTTTCACAATTTCGTTAACAAGTTTCTCATCAACAAACGTTGCACCTGTAATCTTGCTTAACGTACTTTTAAGCGAATCTCCTAGTTTCTCTAAGACCATTGGAACAAAAAAAGAGAGTGGTTATTTAAAGGTTTACGTATTGGGAATGACTGGTCCGGAATCTTCAACTGGCTTAGATTTAGGTGCTGGAACTTTAGTTACTTTCTCCGTCGGTTTACTTTCAGCGCCATTTCCTCCTTCTTTTGGTGTTGTTTTCGTTTTTCGTGGAGAACTTCTTCTTCTCGGAGAATTATAGGCAAACCAATCGTTTTTCACTATTTCATGGAAATAATCTGCTTGCTCAATAAGCATTCGTGACGTTGTTTTTTTCACTGCTGCTATCTCGACCCGGACACCTTCCGACTTCAAATGAATGACTAAATCAATATAATCGGAATCACCTGACATGATAATAATCGTATCAACTTTCGATGCCACTTGCGTCGCTTTAATTGATAGTGGGATATCTGCCGACTTGTGACATGGGATAACAGACCCATAGTACTTCGCATGTAATCTTTCTGCTAATTTATACGAAATGTTTTTCCCTTCTCTAAAATAAATTAGTCTGCTTAATCCACGTCCATTTAATAGGCGTGGAATGAGCGTGTCAAAATTCACCATGGTTTGTGGATTCCCACTTTGTTCATGGATGCTTCGCTCGATGTTATTTCCATCGCAGAGAATAGCAACTGTCTGTGTAAGTAAAATGTCTTGTTTCATTTTTATGTACCTCGTTATAGTGTATGTATGTACTCTGAGTCATGTTCGTATAATGAGCATTTCTCGCATACTATTTACTAAAAAGAGCGTTTTTTTAAATAAGTTGTGGTAAATACGGGGTTTGATTACATTTACAATTTGTCTTTAAACGTTCTATAAAATCGGGGATTTGTGAATGTACCTTTTCTGGAAATTGATTTTGAGCAAAAAAACGAACGTCATCAAATTTATGTGGTTCACCATTTGCAACTTTCTCTTTGTCAACAAGAACTTTAAAGTTAAGAGAAATCCAATGTGTTTTTTCTCCTTGGTGTTTTCTATGATGCTCACGATACCCAAGAAATTGATACTCTACCACATCAGTACAATATTCCTCTTTTATTTCTTTACGTAATGTTTGTTCTATGCCATCGCCAAAATCAAGACTGCCCGCACCTAGATCCCATGTTCCATGTTCATCCCTGCAGTTACTACCTCGTTTGCCTAATACAACATTACCTTCACCATCATGACAGTAGAAAACAATTGTGACACCTGTAAAATCAAATCCTTTTTTCATAATTTTTGATGAATAGAAGAACTATAAATACATTGTGGTGGTGATCTCCCAACCCACATTTCTTTTTGAACTTTATTTTGCATTCTTACCACCATGGAAAAAGAAGAGCATTATCTACGTATCTATATGGGAACAACGTATGATTTCAATGATGTCAGATCAGTACGAGATTTGCGAAGAGCGTTAGAATATATCATCAATGATCTTCCTCATGATGATTCACTGGAACTAATTCTAAATGTAGGTAGGAGTAAATTAGAATATATTTTAAAAGATGGAATCCCTGAATGATTCCCCAAATTCTGAAAAACCGTTAGATTTATAAGCGCGAACTATGTTCTATTTCCTGATAGATGGTACGTGCAAAGAAAGTTGATAGGAGAGTGACTAGATCGGTTTCTATGCGTAATCCATATGCCGTCATTTTCATTGTCACATTACTTGCATTGTTCGTGTTCTTGGCGATCGATACTCCGGACGTCAAAATCACGGGAGCAGTAGTTGGTGTTGACACGAATCTTGATGTCCAGGCGCAAGCAGAAGTTGCCAACACGTCACCCTATGTCTGGCATATTATGAATGATACGACGTTCGGAATGACGAATGCCACGGGTATTGAACCGAATCAGTGGAATTTCACGCCGTTAACTGCACCTTCATTTACAGATGTTGCTATTGATCCTAATACAAATAATTCGTACTGGTCGTTGAATAATGATACTATTTATGTTTTAACTGAGGCAGGTGCACTCTCTTCAACGTTACGAATACCATCGGGTCTTTCACTTACAAAATTCGTGCTTAATTACAGTGATCTAAGTTATTACACTGCATCAACAGTTGGGGGCAATATGAATTTCTCAAAGTATAACTCATCAGGTGTTGCACAATGGTCAGTTGAGAAAGCGTCACATAGTCCAAACGCAATTACGCTTACCGCGAATGGGTCTGTTGCACTTCTCTCGACAGACACAGGCGTTTTCCCTAATTTACATTACTTGTTCATGTTTGACGGTGACGGGGTACAACAATGGAATAAAAGTATTACGAGTGCATCAATTAGTGTTGCAAGTTTAGATAGGGATTCAAATGGTAGTATTTATGTTCTTCTTCCTAATTCAAGTCATTCACGTTTGGAGAAGTATCATCTTAATGGGGAATTGGCATGGAGAGAAGTTCTTGGTTCTCTGATTCAAGATGAAGTGTCGGTAGATAATAACGACACTATTTTTGTCTCAGGTGATAATGGTGGATTCCCCTCGACTGCGAATTTGTATAAATTTAACACTGCAGGTAAGATTTTGTTAAACCTGACGGCTCATGTTGGAACGTTGGATGGACTTGATTGTGACACCGCCTGTTATGCTTTGGGAACTAATACCACAGATGGGCTTACCAATCAATTAATGATTGCAAAATATTATTCTAACAACTTTAGTCAGATATGGAATCTTAGTATGGGGGGTTTGACATCTTCCAGTATAATTGCGGTTCGACCAGTATATTCACCTAAAGTAAGTCCACCAAACGTCACACTTCTCATTCCTACAAACGGCACCAATCTCTCAAGTGGATTACAAGCAATTAACGTCAGTGTGAAAAGTGTGGAAGATACCGTGGATACAGTCTTATTCGAAGTAGATAACGGCACGACACCATTTAATCTGACCACGACGAACGCATCTGGTAACTGGAATGCAAACCTGAATGTTTCAACCGTTGTGGAAGGAGTCGCGACAATTACGGTGTTTGCAAACGATTCCGTCAATAGAATTAATAATTCAAACACAATTAAAATCAATGTGGATCGTACCCCTCCAACTGTCAGACTTGCAAATTCCACGCATGGAACTACTGATACCACTCCAAGTATCACGTTTAATTACACAGATTTTACCATTAGTGCGAACTGTACATTATACCTTAATGGTGATCATAATGCAAGTAATGCTGCGGTTGTTAATAATACAGATACGATACTGACAGCATCCACACTCAATGATGCGTTATACGTCACAACCGTCAACTGTACTGATGGAAGTAGTAATAAAGGAAACAGTAGCGCAATTACGATAACAGTGGATGCGACTGTTCCTAACGTTACCGCAAGTGACGCATTACCGTCTTCAACGAGTTTTACAAACAGTAGTAATGTCGTAGAGATCTCCATTAACGCAACAGATACGTTATTTCTTGATGATGTGTTAGCGAACATAACACATCCAAACGGTTCCATCTTTTTAGTTGCACTTTCTAACAGAACGAATTATCCAAACAAATTCAATGTTTCCTTTACAGTTCCACGAACAGCGAATGGTAATTTTAACATAACATTCGTTGTGAATGATTCCAACAATAATAGAAATGCAACGATTAAAACAGGATTTATCATTAACATGACAGATACTGACGGCGATGGAGTTCCTGACCCAGTTGATAAACTTACAGGAAATATCACAAACGTCACAACGACTGGTGTAAGCTCGTTAAATGTGAGTATCGGTGGACGACCATTGAACGAAACATTAACAGGAAAGAAAGAAGTTGGATTCTATGATGGGTCGACAGTCCTTGTTAATTTTAGCCATAATTTTTCCATTTCAAGTCTTGATTTATCTAAGATGACGGTGATATCAACCGCAACGACACTGATCATTAATTTTAGTAACGAAGTTAATGTGACTTATAACAAAACACTCTTTATCACTGATGATAGTTTTGCAACATTATGTGTCAAGGATCAAGAGATTTCTGCTGCTGCCGATATCAGTGATGCGTGTACTGGCTCCAATGAAACATCCTTTACCAATTGTCTTGGGGGGACACAAACAAGTGGCGCAATTACATGTACTGATTTTGGTACAACCATCCGCTTCGAGAACCTTCGGTATTCTGGTGTCAAGGCAACGCAAACGGCGAGTTCGTCAAGTGTTGCGGAAGGAAGTGGCGGTGGTGGCGGCGGTAGTGCCGGTGCTGGCGGTGGACGATGCGCGAAAGGATACTCTTTGGTTGACGGGAACTGTATTCACGATGAAACTGGTGAAGTGCAGAAAGCTAGGCCAGAGCAAGTTGTTGAAGAAGAAGCGCAAGAAGAGGTCGTACAGGAGGAGCAGGCAGAACCAGGTCAAGAAGAACAAGAGGTTGGAGCGGAAAATCTTGCAGGTCAAGCATCACGTTTCTCATTCAGAGAATTCGTGAACGATTATAGTAAATTCTGGATCGTTGGTGTGATCGTGCTTGTCATACTTATCGCGGGAATTTTCATTTACCGTTGGACGAAGCATTGGCATTCTGAGTAAGATTTTTATTGTATTTTTTAAAATTACAGAGGTTAAGAAAAATTAAAATATGTCTTGAAAAGGTATTCTGTAATGATTTCATTTATTTTGTAGTTCATCAAGTAGTCTTCCAATAAAGTTATCGTTAATTACATCTCTCTTTTTTAATCAAAAGTAAAAAGTGAGCCTGCAGGGATTTGAACCCCGATCAATCGGTCTCATCTTGAACGTAAAGTCCAAACCGAAGCCGACCGCACTATCCAGGTTATGCTACAGGCCCACAAGAAGAGAAAAGATGGAATTGTTTTAAAAAGCTATCGGGAATATGGGCCATATTTCCGGGAGCTTCCAAAAATTTTAATTTTTGTTAGCTATCGATAAAACTACGCTTCCCAGACACTATCAAAATAATTGATAAAATGATCTGCAATCTCCTTCGAATGAATCAACACAGCTGTCGGGTTATCTCTCCAGCTCACAAGTAAGGTCTTATCTCCAATAACATCAATCGTGCCTGGAACAGGAAACGACACTGCCTTCACTTTCATATATGTAGGAACCAATTCTGGCACTTGTCGACCAATACCCCTAATTTGGATACCTTTCTCTTCAAACTTTGGATAAAACCGCTTATAGAACGTTGCCGCTTTTTCCGTATGGTCTGGGAAGAAGAATCGTAACACGTTTTCATCTGATGTTAACAAGATTTGATGCGCAGTTTTCAACCCATCCATGCCAAAGAAGACTTCCGCTTTACTTTTTTCTTGCGTACTTCCAAGCGCTTGTAAATCGCCCATGATCTTGTCTAATAACTTTTTCTGCTCTTCCACTTCATCTTCCTTCTTTTTGATATATTCAGATAACCGGAACGGTTCGACAGCTCTGTAATGCTTCACTTTATCCATAAGTGTCTCACTTGCTAGGCCCTTCCCTGCAAGACGTTCAAGGACATCATAGACTTTTGAATAGGACACGCCTGACTCCTTCACGACTTTGCCAACCTTACTTGGACCTAACTTTAATAATGCAATATAGACCTTACTTTCGCCTGGTGTCAAACCCAATTTTTCTAAATCATGTATCATAACCCCCTCTAGGGGAGAGCTACTATTTAAATCATTCTACTCAAACATCAATATTGGGTGATATACATGGATAGAGAAGCATGATCGGATGGAGCTGCCCTTCGGGGCACACACCTCCTATACCATTACTCTCTTCACAACCATCGTTGCATAACTTCCTTTCCCAAGTGTAAACGACACTGTTACTTTCTTCATATCTTGATTTAATTCATCATTTTCTAGAGCACTAACAGTCATATCTTTCACATCTGCAAAGACAGATCGCAACTCTCCTTCCATACTCAATTGCGGGATCGCTTTAATTACAAAATCTTTGTACATCAAATGCTCACGTTCCATAATGTTTTTAATCACCTCTTTCGCTGGATGTTTCTCCACTAATCCAGAATCAAACCCTATGAGAGGAATAGACTTAACATCACACTCCTCTGCAAATACCAACGTGCCTTGTGAATATGCTACCTTCTTTCCCTCTTTTAAATATGCAGCAACTGTCTCATTCCATAAATAACTTTGATAGGCATGCACGTACATCTTCAACAAACGCATTGGCAATCTCTTTAACGCACCAACGGCATCTGTTTTGTTCTCTGCAAGATATTCACGAACTCGATAATGATTCACTAATGCTACTGCATCTTTAAACTTCTTTTTGACCATGAACCGACCAACCTCGACGTTATGCGTACTAAATCGTTGTTCGTCAAAATAATTCACAACTTTTGTGATAGGTTTCAATTTTTTATCATTAATATTACGAACAGTTATCTCAAACGAATTACCTTCCAAATCTCCTAATGTAATTGGATCCTTTCCAAACCCTATTACCTCAAGAGAACAATTTTCAATTCCTAACTCTTCAATCTGTTTCACCGATCGTCCTTGTATCGAAATCAATTGCTCCGTCACTGCATTCTTATCTTTACTTCCAGCAAAGCCAATCTTCCCTTCCTTCAAATGCAATTGAGATGCTATTTGCGACACAACATCTTGCGTGTTTCTCCCTCGTTTGGTAAGTTTAACGTATGTAAATCTGCCCTTTTCATTAAGAACAATATTACTCACTTCTTTCACAATAAAATCATCCGGAATTTGTTTGAGTGTGTACATGGTATAATTCAACAATACCCAATATTTAAAGATATGTACGAAAACAAGATACATAAACTAACCTTGACCAAAACCATTTTAAAAGGATACCACTTTTAAGAGACTAATGGTTTCCACAACAGTATTATATGAGCGGATGAGTACCGCTGTAGATGCATCACAGCAGAATGATATTCAGGCCATATTCGGAGAATATGGTGAGAATTATGGTGGATCTCCTGCAGTATTAGATAGAATTCTCGCGTTTGCAGGAACTGATAACCCTTTCGATGCAGTACAAAATGTCGTTGAAGTAAGACCACCAGTTTTTCGACGTAAATGTGAAACAGATAGGAAAGTAATTGGGATTTCTGAATCAGGACAAACACTAACAAGAGCGGCATTTCCTATTAGTTCACAACATAGTCCAGAAGAAGGTGTCAAATATCTTGGAACAGTTGCCATCACACAATTATATCAAGCGTTTGGAACGGAATCACAAAAACAAGCGACACGACGAACAGAGGAAGACGTTGCAATATTAAATCAGGAAAATGCACCAGGGAGCCTTGATGGATATGTTACTAATTTTCTACATGGACTTGAGAACCTTGGGGATGTTTATTCCAGACTTGATAAAAAGAGATTAGAAGCGATGCAAGACTATCTTAATGAATTAGAAATGAGCTACGGTCTAGGGCAGATGAAGGAAGTGAAAGAAACACTTGAAAGGCTTGCTCGTAACGGAGATCAAGATACACCATTACGGTTGCCAGGGGTTGATCAATCAATTGAATACCNCGCAGAACAGATTGAAGAATTATATTTTCAGGAAGGGTTACATCAAACAGCAGATCATAAAACAACTGTGGAAAAAGGTGGGATGCTTCTCGAACGATTACGACGAGGATATAAAAATTTGCCAACGAGGATACGAGATGATTACACGGCAGTTATGAGTCCCCTCAGCACAATTGCAAACCAAGAACGAGAGAAAGCACTTGGAAGGTTGATGGCCTATGCAGCAGTAACCTTTTCATTTAATAGAGATTCTATCGTTGGAAAATATATTGAAGATATTGAATATGTACGGCAACTACCACAAGACCATCCAATTGTACAAGACCATGGAAAACCAAAGATGAGTCGAATTCGATCAATTCTTCGTAAAAAGGAGATCTCGGCAGTGGAAGCATTACGTGTAATTGATGCATATCCAATTGATGAAATCCGACGAGATGTTAATGCGAGATATGCTGTAAACAGACCAGAGAACATATTTGATGTAATGAGAGAATTGGAAGATATTTTCATAGAAGATGGTGTTTGGCAAGACGATTCTCTTCGTGACGTTGTGCCAATGAAAAGGTTGCGAACAACCTACGCAGGCACAATTTTGACACGTGAAGAATGTGCAGCAGTGATGGACATGCTTCGAATGAGAACGCTAGCTGGAACAGGAGAGCGATTTATGCAAGCATACGGGATAGAAGATTTCCAAGATCGAGTTAAAGAGATGCAAGTTATCGCGCGTAAGGTAAATATATTTCGTAAAGGAGAAACTAATGATGTTACAGATGTGAAACCACCAGAATGGCGGGTACCATATACTGTTCCAAGTGGGAGTGGATTTGTCTTGGATGAAGATTTTGAAATGACACATGGTATGACATTACAAGATTTTGTCACGCGAGGCAATTTTAGGTTTCCAGAGGGGAAAACATACCATTCACGATGGGATGCACTAGAACATAAGTTATCTTTATTTCCAGGGATATATAATGCAAGAGAACTTGATGCTCGGGCAGCAGATTTTATTTCAGGCGCGGTAACAGGACCTGTTACGGCATTGAGAAATATTGTGTCGACGTACACCTTAGAGGATGACATAGCAGTACTGCGAGATTTGCAAGAACATCCGCTTGTCACAGATATGAGTTCTCGCTTACAACGACTTGGAACGGATCCATGTATAAGAACCAGGGAAGTCGCTATACTGAGGAACTTAGTCTCATTATCTAAACAATTGGAAGGTGCCAGTCCTGAATTAATTCAGATGTACAAAGAAACGAAAGGAAGACATATTTTCATTGGAAAATTACCTAAATTCTCCGAAGTTCGTGTTGGCTGGTCCATACAACGAGTTGATGGCGTTAGTTTTATTGGTGGAAGTCGGCTTGCAAGGGCCAAAAATTTACTGGCAAAGGGTTATTCAAAGGGCGAAGATCTTCCGTTTCAGAAAAATGACTGGGTAGATTTAGCGGCATCAAACAGTCCAGAATTTCATCCTGCAGGTATTGGGGACACTTATCGTCTCCGTCGAATTGCTGAGCTTGACCCGAGAACATACATTGTAACAAAATCTTTAGTAGATGATATAGTTGAGGGAATCCAAAGAGTTGAAACTGTGATAGCGAATGCAAAAGAGTTAATGAGTGAAGAAAGTGTTATGGCGTATGAACATGGGACTTTTTTTGACTTACGTTTATATAATGGAGAGGGCAATCCAGCTGTTATTAAGACTCTTTTTAACAATCTCACATTCAGACAGCCTCGATTGGGCGAACCATACTGGGAAATCCTGGCAAGAACAAAAATAGAAATTGCCAAGATTGCACGTGTTGCCGCTAGATGTAATCGAGATTACGGTAACGATATCATGATAGGGGTTCGAAAGAGCACGAAAAAAAGAGTGTGGTAGCATCTTTTGGATCATCAAAAAAAATAACGTTTTTACACTCACGATAAAAGTCAAATCCTTTGCCTACATTTTCTTTTTTCTTGCTTGTATTAATCTCTTTGGCGTTAAACCCTTTCCCCTTCTGAAACACACCAAGAATAAATCCTTTGTCTCCAAGATATAATACCATTTTCCACACACATTTGTATTGTGCATTCGCGAAACAATTCGAACTTGCTTCGTTCAGAAAAGATGAAACTTCGTCCGTCGTATCTCCTTTGACCCAATTCTGAAGATCAATATTTAGTTTGTATTTTTTATTAAGGAGATCTACAATTGCATGTTGTGCAGCAGCAAATTTTTCTAACCACTCATCCGATGTTTCATATGTTCGTACTTCTTCATTTTCATAAATAATAAACTCTCTCTGTTCACTGTACTTGATTTCTTTTTTCGCTTGTTTCAAATTAAGATCAAAATTGAGAACCATGTGTCACAATAAACCGTCACATTATAAGTACTTTGTGATTTCATCTACAATGAGATCTGTGATACTACATTTCCCTGTATACAATTCTTGAATTCCACCGTATTGAGGTATACCATTAATCTCAAGCATGAACGAAACTTTCGTACTTGCTCTCATGTCTGCGGGAACATAGAGTGCTTGCGGATCACCTCGAAAAAAGGAAGTATCTGTTCGAATAAAATCACATCCTGCAAAAAATAAACCAAGATGTTCACATATTCGTTTTGAGACATCAACCTCCATTTCAGGAATACTTGCTTCACTGATATCACCTTCACCTGATTTTGTTAGACTCACATTATTAATTGCGCCGGTAGCTCGACGTGCCATTGCAAGATATTGATTTTGTCCAATGTCAAGAAGGCGTATACTCTCACTTTTACCTGGTTCTCTAAATTCATACTCGCTTGAAACATAGGCTTGTCCCATTAAACTAAGATCGCCCATATGTTCTTTAAAAAATACTTTCAACTCTGATCCGTCCCAACTTTCATTCGTAAATTTTTGTTCGCCATCAACAACACAACTCACATCGCATAAATATTTTGTTCCTTGTTTCTTTATTTTGATAATACCTTTCCCTAATCCACCATATTGATCTTTAATGATAACACCCGTGGAATACCGTTCCGATGCTTCATCAACCCATTTTACCAATTCATTTGGATCATTGGTTAGCTTTTCTGCTTTAATAAACGGGATCCGTAGATCTCTATAGACTCTTGAGATTGCAAGTTTATCACGTACAGCTAACAACCCATCAATCGTGTTCAGAAATGTTGTGCTTTCTTCTAACTCTCGTAATTGTTTGATAACTCGTGAATTTTCAGGATTTGCATGATCATCAATGGAACTGTAAAAAAGATTTCGAATAAAAAAAAGGTCAGTATCACCGGGTGTTCCTGATAGTAATTCTTTCTTCCCCCAAATTGTGCTCTCTATTCCTTTTCGTTGCAAGGCATCTACAAGATCTTGCTCTTGACACGCATTTTTTCTTTTACCACCAAAAATAATTACTCTACTCATGTCCAATCACCTTCTTATCAATAACATGATGTAGTAAGACGTCTTTTTTGAGGACTACTCCCAAACCAGGTTTTGTAGGTGGTAACGCATAGGTCCCTTTTCCATCAAACCGTAACCCTGGCGTGACGGGATTATCGACAAAATTACTTCCTCGAGGAACACCGGTCGAGAAATAATCTAAATCAGGTAACCCAAATTCCATATGCCGTGCGAATGCTGCAAACAAATCAGTTACAGCAGTGCCGCCAGCATAGGTCGCAAAACCTGCATCTTTCGCTTTTCGCAGTAATCTTGCGGTTTCAGACGTTGTTCCTAATTTGAGAAGTTTTAAATTAACAGCCTTAGCACAATTCGTCTCAATTACATAATCTAAATCAGCTTCAGATTGTACCCCTTCATCTATCATAATGGGGATATCTGTTTCTTTCTGCAAAATCCCATGTCCTTCGTAATTATCAGCGTCTAAAGGTTGTTCGATCATAACAATGCCAACTTCAGCAAGTGTATCGAGATATTTTCTGGCGTGGTCAAGATCCCATGCTTGGTTTGCATCAACCCATAATTTAACAGTATCACCACATACATTTCGTGCAAGATGTAACCTCTCAATTTCTGGTTCATACTCAACTTCACCTACTTTAATTCTAATTTGATCATATCCACGTTTTATCATTTTATGGAGTTTTGAAGTTAAGGCATCCCCACATAAATCACTGTTCACAAGCCCCCAATATCCAACTTCGTCCCTTGCGTTGCCAATTATATCACAGATAGGTTTTTGATGTTGTTGACCTATGATATCAAGGAGTGCCATCTCCATACCAATCTGTGCTGAAGGTCCTATTACAGAATCGCTACACACGTACTCTCTGGCTGCTGTTGCATCCATTCCATTAACCTCTTCAGAAATCCGTGTAAGATCAGCCATTGCACTCGTAAGTGTCTCTCCATTGATATGTGACCGGGGAGGTGCTTCACCATACCCTATCATGCCAGAACCATCTTGAACAAAAAGAAAAACGCCATTCACTTTGGTTTGAACCCCTCGACTCGTACGAAACGGATTTTTCCGAGGGATCCTTGCTGCATATAATTCTATTTTGTTGATAGCCATACGTTCGAAAGGACAGCATATGCCCCTATATAATATTAATGGAGATCTAGTTACTACATTAAGATGCGTGGTTACAGTATCACCACACGAAATAGACATTTGTAGTAACTGTTAAGGTACTTTTTTAAAAAAGCACCATTTATTGTAGTATAATGAGATACAGCATCATATCATTTTACCGGTACCATCATATTGAAAAGCCAGAACTACTTCGGGACGAATTGCAAGGCTATTGTACTAAACATGACATTTTGGGACGAATTTTGGTAGGGAAGGAAGGGATCAATGGTGCGTGTTCGGGTAAAAAAGAAGTAATGGAAGAATTTAAATCATTTCTCCAGTCGCAATTTGCGGGATTAACATTTCGAGAACAACCATACAATACACATTCATACCATAAATTGGTTGTGCGAGTGCGAGATGAAATTTGTGCATTTGGTGCAGATGTAGATTTACAAAATAAAGGGACATATATTGAACCAACTGAATTGAAAAAGATGTATGAGAATAACGAGGATTTCGTCATAGTAGATGCGCGAAATGAATATGAGTATGATGTTGGTAAATTCAAAAATGCAATCAAATTACCAATTGAGACGTTTCGAGAATTCCCTGACGAGATTATGAAACATCCAGAGTGGAAAGAGAAGAAGGTGGTACTCTATTGCACGGGCGGTATTCGATGCGAGAAGGCTAGTGCATTCATGAAAGAACAGGGTTTTAACAATGTCAATCATGTGAAAGGGGGGATTATTAATTATGTGAACCAGTTCCCAGACCAGGAGTGGGAAGGTGGCTTATTTGTGTTTGATGACAGATTAGTGAGTGATGTTGGGGAGAATATTACGTCGTGTGAACATTGTGGTATAAGTGAAAAACAATTTTACAATTGCCATAATTTAGATTGTGACAAATTGTTTATTTGTTGCAAGGAATGTCGTGAGAAGTTCAAAACGTGTTGTTCTACAGAATGCAACGATGCGCCGAGGCAACGAAAAGAAATCCAACAACCACAAGAAATTATCGGGAAAGTTGAGAACTGGTACCCTAAAGTAGGGGTAGCGTTGATTAAGGTGAATGAAGAGGTCAAGATTGGTCAAACGATTTCTATTAAGGGAAAAACGACCGACACATCTACAAGAATCACCGAGATGCGTGACGATGATGGGAACGTAATTAATCATGTATCATCTGGATTAATTACAATCCCTATTTCTGAAAAAGTGAGAAAGAATGATGTTGTGGTGGTATAGTCATGTTCTCATTCACAATTACCCACAAAGATGAACACTCTCTTGCACGTACCGGTACTGTTGGTACAAAGAACGGTTCGTTACAAACACCTGCCTTTATTCCTGTTGCAACGCAAGCAAGTATTAAGTCACTTTCTTCTTTACAATTGCAAGACATTGGGTATGAAGCAACGTTATGTAACACGTACCATCTCTATCTTCGACCTGGTGCAGATATTGTGGAGAAGTTAGGTGATCTCCATAAATTCATGTCATTTCCTGGCGTGATGTTTACGGATTCTGGCGGGTTTCAAGTATTTTCATTAAATTCTGGGTTGGTGAAAGTGGATGATGAAGGTGTCGATTTCAAATCGTATGTTGATCAATCATCACATCGGTTCACACCAGAAATTTCGATGCAAATTCAGCACAAGTTAGGTGCAGACATCATTTTTACGTTTGACGAATGTATCCATTATGATGCAGATCTTGAAACGACGAAGAAGGCAATGGCACGAACACATGCATGGGCTACCAGATGTGTGAAAGAACATCAACGGTTAGGTGGCGAGCAAGCATTATACGGTATTGTACAAGGTGGTCGTTTTGAAGAACTTCGAAAACAGAGTTGTGAATTCATTCAATCACTTGATTTTCCTGGATACGGTATCGGCGGCATTTTTGGTGATCCCAAAAAAGAGAGTCAGGAAACAGTGAAACAAACAATGCAATGGCTTGAATATGAGAAACCAAAACATATGCTTGGTATTGGGAGTGTTGATGATGTGTTTGAGTATGTTGCCATGGGCGCAGATACGTTTGATTGCGTTCTCCCTACACGGTTAGCACGATTTGGGTACGTCTTTATACGGCCAGAAAGTGGTGGGACAAAAGATAATAAATTTCGCTTCTCAATTGGGAGGAAAGAGTATCGAGAGGATAGCTCTCCTCTAGATCCGGCATGCGACTGTTTCGTCTGCAAGAGGTACACGAAAGCATACATCAATCATTTACTACGAACGAAAGAGCTTTTGTATCATCAACTCGTTACGTATCACAATTTATGGTTTTTTAGAAGGTTGTTGAGTGAGATTAGGGAGGCCATTACGGAAGATAGGTTTATGGAGATGAAAAAGGAGTGGTTAGGATGAACATTAACGATAAACATTTGGAAGAAGTACGTAGAGATGCGATTAATAATGCCGTTCCTATTATCAAGAAGCCAAAAGCAGCATGGCTATTACAATTTATTCAACAACACAAACCTGTAAAAATACTCGAGTTAGGAACTGCCATTGGATATTCAGGGATTATCCTTGGGAGTGAAGGTGGTTACCTCACTACAATCGAGTTGAGTCATAAAGAGATTCAGAAAGCGCGAAAATATTTACGTAAAGCAGGCACGAAGTTTACGATCATTTATGGAGATGCAATTCCACAAACAAAATTGTTAGTTGAGGAAGGAAAGAAGTATGATCTTGTATTTGTTGATTTTATGAACTCACAGTATTGTGATGTGTATGAGAATTGTGTTGCATTAGTAAAGCAAAATGGTTTCATCATTACAGATAATATTAATCATGATCATAGTAAAGAGTTTAAAGAAAAATTAACAGATGATTCTAGATTAGAAACCGAAATTATTGATATTGGTGATGGAATGAGTGTAAGTAGAAAGAATTAACACCGAGGTCTATCCTGCCTAATTCGAGGTCTTCGTACATCATGGCAAAGATTATTTTCAAGTTGTTCTCTCGCGTCATCATACGCAATTTCTCGCTCAGAGCAGGAAAGGATATTATTCTGAGATAAAGAAAGCAGATATTCAATTTGAGCGCCGTACGGTCCCACGAAATCTCTATCTGACGCGCCTTCAACAACTTCACCCCGTAAATTAGGGCAGGTCACATGTTTTCCGTTGGGATTTCCTCTCCCAACATTATGTGACAATTCGTTGAAAACGTGGTTTGCTTCATGATACAATACCCCTGCGTTATGAATCTTCCCTCGCTCTGTATCAAGTACCCTTCCACGCAACATTTTCGGACAAAGAACGACTATCTCTTCCTGTCTCACAGTTGTGTGAAACGCAGCCGCGCCAGACTCACACTGATTGACATGATCTTCCAACTGCTTTTTCTCCTCTACAAGAACATCCCATTCAGATCCATCATATAATTCAATCCTTGACCTATCATGTACAACATCCCATGCCCAGACTCGTTCATTAAGTAACGGGTTTTGATGCTTCATGTTTGATGTATATCGTACAAAACTAAGAAGATGGATTGGGTAACGCAAATTGTTTCTTTTCCCTGAATCAAGTTCGTTAAAACAATGTAACCTAACACCCCTAAATTCAATAGTTTCACACGTTTCAGAAGAAAACGTTGATGTAATTGAACGAAAAAAATCTTTTCCAAATCCGTCACGGAACGAGTTTTGGTAATATACTTTCAATGAATTCCGTTCATTCAGGATTCTATTTTTTGTAATACTAAAATCTGGCGCTAATTGTGATAACAATCTGTAAAAATCTTCCCTTGGAATAAATTCTAAAGCGAGAAACAAATCCCTGCAAGTGCTTCTGGAAGATGTCATAAAACTGTTCCTGTTATTAACACTAATATGACAACCAGGCTTTATGGAGACTGGCTTCGGATCAAATTTGAACGCCTTATCGAATTTGAAAGCATCACCTGCAATAGTTGTGTTAGTACCCAAAGCAACCAGCGACACCACTACAAGAATAGTTATAAATAAAACTACCTGACGTTGATTGAACCTATGCATCACAAGTTAGGAAAGAAAAGCGATATAAGAACCTTATGGTTTATAACGTTCCATTGTTCGTGGGAACGGAATCGCATCCTTAATTGAATCTAATCCACAGATCCAGGAAATGATCCGTTCTACACCAAGACCAAAGCCACCGTGTGGTACGCTTCCATAGCGTCGTGTATCTAAATAAAATTCATATTCAGTTGGATCTTCCCCATCTTCAACTAACCGAGCTTTCACTTTTTCAATGTCATGCTCACGATGTGATCCACCAATGATTTCACCATACCCTTCCGGTGCGATGAAGTCACAACCCTCCACAACTCGTGGATCATCTGGATCTTCAGTCATGTAGAACGCCTTTACTTTTTTTGGATAATGCGTACAAATTATTGGAACGTCATATAATTTAGATAATTTATCTTCTTCAATTGTTCGTAAATCTTTCCCCCATGGTACGTCCATTTCACACTTGTCTTTTAAAATCTTAAGTGCTTCCGTGTACGTCATTCGAACGAACGGTTTTTTCACAGTTGGTTCTAATTTTTTCCAATCTCTTTCTAACAATTCTAATTCAGGTTTATGTTTTTCTAACACTGCCTTTACAACAAATTTAAGCAACTTCTCGCCATGATCTTGAATATCCTTGAAATCAGACCACGCCATTTCCATCTCTGCATGCCAGTATTCTGTTAAATGTCTTGATGTTTTAGATTTCTCTGCTCGAAATGATGGACAGATCGTATAAATTTTTTCTAATGCAAAAATTGCTGGTTCGGCGTACAATTGCCACGTCTGTGCTAAGAACACATCTTTCTTGCCAAAATAATCAACTTCAAATAAATCACTGCCGCCTTCACACTGAACCGCTTGGAATATTGGTGAGTGGTATTCATAGAACCCTTCTCCTTTGAAATATTCATCTATCGCACCAAAGACTGTTGATCTAATTTTTAAAATGGCTGTCATCTTTCGTGATCGTAACCATAGATGTCTGTGGTCCGCTAAATGTTCGATACTTGTATCTTTCGTGATGGGAAATTTGTCAGAGGCATGGACAATTTCAAACTTTTCGACTGAGATTTCAAATCCGCCAGGTGCACGATCATCTTTCTTAATCTCACCAGTAAGCATAACGGATGATTCAACTTGCAATTTGTCAATATCATCCCACATCTTTTCGAATTTGGTTCTTTCTAACACGCATTGGATTATTCCTGTTGAATCTCGCAGGACGATGAATTTGATTTTCTTTGATCCACGTTCACGATGAACCCATCCTCTACATGAAACTGCGCCTGATCCTTTGTCCATTGCATCTTGAATTGATATGTATGCCATTTTTGTGAGTAGTTTGTGTGGTTTTAAAAAGGTTTGGTGTTAAACCTCATATTTGCTGTGCAACGTTGCATACTCTATTGGAAGTGTCGCTCTCGCACGGGAACCCTCTATCAACGCAATACATCCACGATCATCTTTTGGTGGTGTCTTTATCACAAAACGTGATCCTTTGTAGTCAACTACTGCACTGCTAAAGTCAAGAGGATATCCTGCTTTTTCAACATCACATTCTCTTGGATGCCCCCAGTCCACAACGTCAAAATCACTCGGACCTGGTCGAAGATATCGTTCTCCATCAAGCATCTCAAGCAAATCTGATCCCCGCATGAAAAAAGACTGGTCAAGACCTACCGCAACATCATACACACTATCTTGTTGTTTCATAAAATCGCGAGTAAAGTACACAACATCAACGATTCCTGGATCTGTTGGTGCAATGGCACCTCGTGCACGTGGCGTCACATCTCGTACTGAGTCAGCAAGACGAAGTTCTGTTTTTGCCCGTTCATCAAGCGGTAGTTCCGCGCGAAGTTCACGTAAATCTAATCGTGATCGTGATGGTAAGCATGCCATCACGTATCTCGTGCCAATATGTGCAGGATACTGTAATATAAGTGATTTACACATGTCAATCGACGCATCTTCACCAAATTCTTTCCGTACAGGTTCTAAAGAGCCAGTCTCTGCCCACATGCGTCGTTTAGCACGACAGCTTCGTGTTTCTCTTGAATAATGAAGGTCTACTTTTGGCAGTTCTGCCTTTGGAATATCCATTGTTGTCATTTTTATTTTCCCCCACCCTCGCAACCTATAGATATATAACCGGACTTCTTAATTAATATATTCCGAAAATAATGGAAAAATACACCAAAAATAGTAAGTTTTATATAGAAAAAGGAACATTTGTTCCAAAAGAACGACGATGTTAGACGACAAAGATAGAAAAATACTTGAAATCCTGCAAGAACATAGTGAGTACACCACAAGACAGATAGCAAAAAAGACGTTACTTCCAATCACCACCGTCCATAACAGGATTCGAAAATTACGAAAACAGAAAGTTATTAAGAAGTATACAATCATTCCTGATTATGATAAAGTTGGGAAAGGGTTTGTTGTGTACTTGTTAATTACTGCAGATTTAAAATATTTGAAAAAACAGAAAAAGACACAATATGATTTAGCAAAAACGTTACGTTCCTTCTACTTTATTGAACGTGTTGATATTGTCTCAGGTGGCACAGATATGGTCGCAATCATCCGCGTGAAAGATGTCCCTGAGTTTGATAAAGTTCTTTTTACCAAGATTCAAACGATTGACGGTATTAGCAAAACACAATCGTTAATCGTGATTCATCAAGGCTGAAGAAATGAATATCCTTTTATATTTTTAATATTATATAACTTAATAATTTTCTCTTTACCGTTTGGTTGTTTCAATAATTCCAGAAGAACACGTTTCTGATTCTGAAATAATGCATCAATAAATTCCGCATGCGGTTTTTGCCATTTGGTAGGATTATCTCGTACAAATTTGGCCCATCTTTCTACTTGCTCCATATGTGATTCTCTGGTCATAGTCAAATGATTATTTCTAAATTTAAAAAATGTTCCCATAAATTATAAAAATAAACTCCTTTTTTTCATTACGTGGACCCGTAGTTTAGCCTGGAATTACATGGGTAAATAGAACGACAGCCTCCTATATGATCATGGTGAGAGCTGTAGGTCGGGAGTTCAAATTTCGTAATGGATTGAAAGTCTTCCCGGGTCCGCTTTCTTTGACTTTTTTGTCTCACTTATTTGAGAAAGAGATATAACGCACCAAAACATCAATGATGCTGACGTCTCATGTATAACACAGCTTCCTATAGCACACCTATCCAGAACCATTCACAACTAGAATATATCGCGCAATCTGCATCGGCATATATTCCTTCTTCAAGTGCAGTTATGGAACCATATCAATTATCTTCCTTTGCAATAAATCCTTCTATTTCAACATCATTATATGATACTAATGAACAAACACAACTATACACAACATCTTCTATAATCCAATCACTCTTCCCCTCAAAACCAGAATACCACTTCCAACCAGAGATGTTCTTAGTGCCAGAGAAAGCAGGTAAGTTTGTTGGGAAAGCGCAAGAGATCCAAGAATTTGTGGAAGATGCATTTTGCAAATTGATGGGAAAACCATTACCAACAGATATCAAGATAGTGGTCTGTGACGAACAAGAATTTCGAAAGATAGCACCACACAAATCAACAGTAGGATTATCCATCAACCGATCGCACCACGGGTTACTATCGGAAGTGTTTGTCTTGAATGGATCGTTAGGACGAGTGATGTTAACACTCGGCCATGAGTTGGGACATGTGATGACACCTCCTTTACAAGATGCTATTCAAGAAGAAGCGAAAGCCTATGCATTCTCCTTCATGTGGATGGAAGTTATCAAGGAACATAATATTGCAGGTCTAGGAAGTGCCGTTATCTTAGAAAGACCGGCATTGAATGGGTTACATGATACAGCGTTTGAATTCGTTCTTGAAGAAATGAAAGGGAAAGGAAGCAAGGAAGTATGGAACAATCTTATTGCATCATAAAAAATCCTATTTATCGAGGTAGAAACAGAGTAATATTTATATAGGGCAAAAAACTACTCATTCTAAAATGAAAAAGAGGATGTTTATTATATTAACTCTACTTGTTATGCTTTTATTCTCGTTTAGCGTTCTTGCTGAAAACCATAACGACGATGTCTATGGTGATATTGGTGACGTTACACTAACGGAGGACGCTGGATTAACACCTTCCAGTACGTTCTATTTTATGGAAACATTACTTGAAGATGTTTTTACTGGTAATGATCCAGAGAAAGCACTCGCAGTACGGGAAGAGAAAATTGCAGAAATGAAAGAGATGCTTGCCGATGGAAAAAATGAGGAAGCTCGTGAGGCGTTACTTCGAGCACGAAAATTTTCTACAATAGTTGAGAGTGAGGTTTCTCCGGATATTGAACGTCGAGCGAGAGAAAGTAGTAAAGCAGTAAAAGAAGCTTTAGAAAAAGTTCAGGTGGATGATCCCATTTTACGTGATTTAGTGGAAGATCAACTTGAAAGTGAAGAGCGGGTTGCACTCGCTGCAAAATTATCCTCAGAAATTAAAGATTTATGTGAACGGTTATCGCGACTTGATTATAACGAATATGGGCGAGTATGTAAAACGGATGAAGATGCTCCTGAATGGCAGCGTGAGTTGGATGAAAAGTTAACAGAAGAACAGCGGGAAGAAGCTGAGAAATTTTTCGAGACACTTTCTGAATGTTTCGAAGATCCTGCTGAATGTCAGTGCCAGGAAATATCTGTCCCTGCATTTGCAGCAAAATGTGAAGTCATCGCGCCACTTGCAGCCAAGTGCGAAGAAGGTGATGAAGATGCTTGTGAGGAAATGGATAACGTAGGTGACCCAGTTGACTTGTTACCTCCACATCTTCAACGAGCAATGAGAGCAGTGGAAGATCGATTTAGAGATGCGGAATATGATCATCACATGCCTGTCGAATGTGTCCGTGAAGGTGCAACAACAAAGGAAGCGTGTATGCGAGTTATGTTTAAAATTCATGCACCTCCTGAATGTCTTGAGGCACTAGATCGAGGCGAGATTGATCCTCAAAATGAGCGGGAAGCACGGGAACAATGTGAGAAAATCATGTTTAATCATGACGCCCCGCAAGAATGTATCGACGCTGGGTTAACTGACAGACGAGAATGTGAAAAATTAATGTTTAGCTTAGATGCACCAGAGGAATGTTTGGATGCAGGTATCACGGGAGAAAACAGAAATGATTGGAAGAAATGTGAAGTAATTAGATTTAAGGCTGAAGCACCTGAAGAATGTCTCGATGCAGGTATCACAGGGGATAACAGGAATGATTGGAAGAAATGTGAAGCTATCAGATTTAAGATGGATGCGCCACAAGAATGTTTGGATCAAGGATTAACTGGAGAAGGGCATGACGATTGGCGACAATGTGACGCAATTCGATTTAAATTAGAAGCGCCGCAAGAATGTCTTGATGCAGGTATCGATCCAAGTGATAGACGAGCATGGGATAAATGTAAACCAATTCAATTCAAAGCTGAAGTGTCACAAGAATGTCTTGATGCGGGTTTAACAGGAGAATCGCAACGTGATTGGCGTGAATGTCAAAAGATTCAATTTAAATTAGATGCACCGCAAGAATGTCTCGATGCAGGCATTACTGGTGATGGACGAGATGATTGGCGGAAGTGTGATGAGATCAGACACGAATTTGAGAGTGAACGACATGATGAAAACCAATTTGAAGATTGTGCAACTCACGAATTTTACTTTTGTGATGATGATGGAAATTGTAAATGTGTCAACGAAGAAGACTATGAAAAAAAGTTTGGATATGGTGATGATGATCACGGTGATCAACGATGTGCCACCATTTATTGTCAAGAAGGAACGTACTGTGAAGCAGGAGAATGTATTCCATTCGAACACGATGATGATTACGAGGAAAGTCAATGTAAAGATGGCTGTAGTGATGAATGTCCTGGTGCAGATAGAACGGATTGTGTTGACAACGGTATGAGATGTGAGTGTTACTATGACGAACATGATGATGGTGGAAGTGATTCAGGACCATTGGATGATGGATCTGATGGAACGAGCACAGATGGTTCTTCAGATGGAACAGATAGCGGAACAAGTGATGATGGGTCATCAGATTCAGGATCTAGCGAAGGTAGTACGTCCGATGATGGATCTTCCGATGAAGGTACCAGAGATTCAAATACTGATTCTGAGGACTCGGGAAGTTCAGATAGTGGATCTGAATCAAGTTCTTCCGACAGTGGATCAAGTGATGCAGGAAGTTCAGACTCTGGCTCTTCTGACAGTGGAAGCGATTCAGGAAGCTCAGATGATGGAGGAGATTCATCTGATAGTGGCGGAGAGATCACGGGCGGTGGTATCGTTGATGTTGAGAGTGATGGACCTAACCCTCTCGTTGAATTTTTCAAAAAGTTCTTTGGAACTGCTTGATTTTTTTCTTATTCCATTTTTTAAGCTAAAAATAGTTCTATAATGGGTGCACTGAAATGCATTTCACCAAAAGTAGTTGTATTGTTTCAGCTATATGATACTACAGGACGTACCCAAATGAGGTGCTTCCTGGAGACACAAAAAATGAAATCAACAACAAAGAAAATAATTGCAGTTGGATTAGCAACTGTCGCAGTAGGAAGTATCGCGGTAGCAGCAGATAATAGTAACAAGATAGTGAAAGACCCAACAGATTTGGAGCAGACGAAATTACAGTTTGAACCGAATCAAGAAAGTCTTGATTATGATAAAGAAGAACA